>NZ_AKIX01000011.1:0-11443 GCF_000282075.1 Brevibacillus sp. BC25 | reverse complement strand
ATTAAACAAAACACGTTTTATTGAAAAATGTTGACATCCTATTAGCTGGTTTAGTTTAACGGCCCCAGTCTAAAACTTTGTTATCCCTGTACAATCGTGACCGTTAAAGACTGACCCACCCGTCCAACCATACAATCGTGTGCTTGTGTATTCATGGCTCGACTTATGATAAAGTGGTTTTGAAGAAAAAAGGAGGATGGCATGTATGCAAAATCAAATGGGTTCTGACGCTTTGCCGCCAAAAACCTGTACAATCGATCGTTTAATTACCGTGAAGCCGGATATCGAGAAAGTATTGTCGGGACAAAAAACCGCGACCCGGCGCAATGGACGCTACGCAGATGTTGGTGAAATCATGACCCTCGAAGGCCACGACTTTGTAATAGACAAGGTTTATTCACAGTCGCTCGGGGAATTAACCGATGATAATGCCAAGCAAGAGGGATATTCAAATGTAGAGGAATATAAGCAATCCATTCTATCATCTCATCCTGGGATGCCTTGGCTGCCGCAAATGCGAGTGTGGGTCCATGAATTTAGCCCGGACAAGAAAAAATAACGGTGGGCATTTTATTATATAAGACGATTCTTTATCTACATATTCTCAGTGCCATGATGTCCATTGGACCGTTTTTTGTTCTGCTACCCATGATGAAAAGATTGCGAGAGGCTGACCTCACCAAACAACAAGCCTATCTGGATACTTTCAGGTCTACCACACGTTTGGCGAAGCATGCCGGTCATGTTTTGGTCATATCCGGGGTATTGCTAGTCATGGGTGGGAATTGGTCATGGAAGTCGTCCTGGATCGTGATGACCGTATTGATCCTGGTAAGCTCCTTGTATTTTCTGGCACGCGCATTTTCGCCGAAGATACGGAAGTTTAATGAAACTGACCAGGACAAGGATAAATTGGTGCAGTCGCTTACTCGTTCGATCTGGATCTATTTGTTTCTTTTGCTGGCCATGTTATGGTTCATGGTGGTGAAGCCTGAGCTATGGTAGAGATGATCGTCCTTCACTTGTCCGAGATGGCCTCTAACTGTGTTCTCGTTCACTGATGGAAAAAGGCACCTCAGGTGTCTTTTTCTTTTTTGTTAACTAGCAGGTTAAATCTGCCGGATTAATTGGCGTTTGATCTTCTTTTTATTCGATAACCAATTCCTCGATGTGTTTACTATGCCGATACACCCGGCGGATGGTGCCGGTGCTGCACATATTTGCAAGCCTCTGCAAATGAGATTTGCTGGAACTCAAGCATTGGTACTTAAGAGCGTGTTTCGCTTTTTGTATTGCGTCTCGGTCGGTGTCCCTAAGATCTTCCCTTTTTTCTCCTGTCCTCTACGAGCTTTCTGTGTGATCCGATTTTTAAACGCCTGAAAAGATTAAAGAACCTCATCAGTTACGACAGAGAAGAATATTTCCAGACGTAGCGACTTGTGGAGTCCTACCAAGCGGAGATGGGATGAGCGGGCAAAAGAAACTTAGGCGTGCCCGCGCTACGAAGCGGCTATCACTTTTGCGTTTCCCCGCGAATCCCTTCGGAGCGGACAGTCTCAGCCCCCAGCAGGACGGAGCCTAGACTGGAAATATTCTTCTCTTCACCGCAGCCACATAGCAGGAACTTAGAAAAAAGAAGAACCTGGCACATCCATGCAGGCTCTCCCTTCTGAATTTACGCATTAATCTCCAAAAACCATTCGCGAATCGCATCTTGCAGCTTTTGCAAGGCAGTCGCATTCGTTGCTTCACAATAGATGCGTACCAACGGTTCTGTGCCAGACGGACGGATCAAGATCCAATGTCCTTCCTCGAGCAACAGCTTGACCCCATCCACTCGTTGAATCTCCAAAACCTGATAAGGACCAATGAGTGCAGGTGGCTTGGCGATCATTTGCTGTACCCATTGATCTTTTTCCGGCAATTTCATATCAAGCCTCGTATGGAACAGCTCGCCGAACTGCTCGTATACGTCTCGCAATATTTGATCGATTCCTTTGTTTTCATACGCGCACATCTCGGCGAGCAACAAATTGATGAGTACGCCGTCCTTCTCCGGGATGTGACCGAGAATACTGGCCCCGCCACTTTCTTCTCCGCCAATGAGCACGTCACCTTTGCGCATTTCCTCACCTACATACTTGAAGCCGACTGGCGTCTCCACCAGTTCAAGACCATATTGCTTAGCCATCCGATCCAGCAGATGCGTGGTTGCTACTGTCCTGACAATCCGCCCGGTCAAGCCACGATTTTTTCGCAAATGATAGGTTAGGAGCACGAGTGCTTCGTTTGGCGTGATGTACTGTCCGAAGCGGTCGACGACTCCGAAGCGATCCGCATCGCCGTCATTGGCAAGACCAAGAGATGCTTGGCGTTCTACAACTTCTTTTTTTAGCAAATGCAAATGCTTATCGTTTGGCTCTGGCAAATCTCCTCCAAAAGCCGCATCCGGGACTTCTCGGATTCCGACGTTTTTCACCCCCGCCTCTGACAAAAAACCGCTCACGTAGCCCATGCCTGCACCATGCATGGCATCGACAACAACGGACAAGGAAGAGTTTTGCAAAACATCCATGTTTATCATCCGTCTAAGATGCGCCTCGTAATGAGGACGCAGCACAATGACTTGCAGCAACTTGCGGGCCTTTGCTTCCGCGAGGGAAATCGTACGCACCGATTTCGTCTGGCAGGTTTCGGTGATCCACTCTTCCAATCTTTGCGTGATCGCAGGCGTTGCAGGTCCAGCATACTCCGGAATGTATTTGATGCCGTTATATTCGGGTGGATTGTGACTGGCCGTAATCATGATTGCGCCACTCGCTGCAAAATGCTTCACTCCAAAGGCTACGGCAGGCGTTGGCGCTGCTTCGTTCACCAAGTAGGTACGAATGTCATTCGCGGTCAGGACAGCTGCAACCTCCTCGGCAAAGCGTCTCCCCAAAAACCGCGTGTCGTGCCCGACCAAAACAGGCTGCTCCTGTTGTCCGATTTCTTTGGTATAGCTGGCGATGGCTTGTGCGACAATGCGGACATTCTCGACAGTAAAGCCATCTGCGATTATGTCACGCCAACCGTCCGTACCGAAACGGATCGTTGTCATCTCCTCATCTCTCCCCTCGTTACCGCAACTCATTCACCTTCTCCAAATAACGCAAAACAGTGGCAACATAAGTAGCATGCGACCACGTCAAGGGTGCAACGGATACGGGAGCACCTGTATACGGATCGAGCTGTTCGGATAGCACGCCGCTTTGTAGGGCATGGCGTACGACCCAGGCCAGTCTGTTCTTTGGCTCTTGGAGTTCATCGAGCGATTTTGCCTTGGCAATTTCCCAATCAGCCACCCATAACGTGCAAATAATCCATGGATTTCCCGGCACCTTCGCCGTGTCATGTGATTTTTTGAAATAATAATCCCCTTGATAGCGAGCAATTCCACCTATCACAGTATCTACCCGCAAACTCTTTTTGACTGCTTCCATTGTCCGCTCAACTCTCGGATCGTCTACGGAAAACACATCAAGCGCAAACAAGGCGAACAAGCTACTCTCCACCGTGAAATCTTTTTCGACACTCCCATCTGCTCTTACATAAATCCCTCGCAGAAAACGCCCGATTTCAGGGTCGTACAGATGTTTTTCCATTGCCCCACGAATGCGCTCTGCCCCTTCCGCGTAGCGTTTGTAGCGCCGATCATCCCCGAACAGCTGGGCGAAACGAGCCGCAGCCATTAAGCCCGCGAAAACCGTCGCACTAGTAAACGTAAAAATTCCCCGTCTCTCTTCCCATAAGTCGTAGCTTGGATTCGGGAGTTGCAGCTCTGGATGGACATACTCCAACAAAAAGCGGGCCGCCGGACGAACCAGCGTGGGATAGAGCGCCTGGCAGTCTTCAATTTGCTTGCCACTCTTGTATTGCTCCCAGAGCGCGAACAGCACGAGCGCCGTCTCATCCTCCTGAATCGGGATCTGAATTTCTCCGTCAACAATATACGGATGCCAACTGGAGCCGACAGACCCATCTGGATTGTACTTGTGCAGCAAATACCCGTCCTTATTCAAGGCATCTGCGCAAAATCGGAAAAATGGTGCGACCACTCCCGTATAGCCCGCTTTCGCCATCGCACTCGCAATCAACGCCCCATCTCTTGGCCACATGTAGCTGTAATGGTCGCGATTGAATTGGAGAATATCTGAGTCATTCGCAGCGAGAATTGCTCCGCTCTGATCGATTTGCGTGCGCACGAGTAGCAAGCTGGTTTTGTACAGATTGACAACCTCTGCTGGAAGATCAGCAAAGTCCCGCTCTTCCTTATTGACCCAACGCTGCCAATACACAGCGACCCTACTGAGTAAACGTTCTGGATCACTTTCGAGTACATACTGGTTCAATACTTTGACATCCTCATACGATTCACCAATGCACATCCAGTAAAAGAGCGCCTTCTCTTCTTGCGGTTGCAGCATGAGGGAAAAGGAGATCGTACTATCTACGGAGCCTTGTGCAATCGGATTGCCGGACAAAAGACCATCCTCCGCGTCCCTCCAGGTCCCCTCCGCATAGTTGAACCGCTTGATCCCGACGCTATACTGATCGATCCCACCCGTATCCGTTTTTCCATTTGCCATGATGTACACATTGCGCTTGTAGTGATAAATGGTGCGCAGGATGGGATCAAAAACAGCGGTATCCCCTACCTCCGTCTCATTCAAGCTGAAATCGTGATTAAAAAACAGCCTGACCTCCCGCACCTCGCTCGTCAAATTCCGAACGCACACCTTTTTCAAATAAATCGGGTCACGCTGATGCACCCCATCTGCAATTTGCAGGGAGATGCCCAGATGTTCATGATGCGCATGAACATCTGTCACCAAAGACTCCTGTCCGTATCCGAGCTTCCGCGTCCAGCCGTCTTCATCCAGCCAGGAAAAGCGACCTTGCACCCATATCCCCAGCTTGCTAAAGTGTCCCCCAACATGATTCAGCTGACCGACATACGGAAAATAGAGATCTCGCATGTGCAGCTTGTCATCAAAATTAATCAGCAGTTTTCCGTTCCCGACGACGAGCGGTCTCGGCATGCCTTCACGTCCTTTTCGTTATAGGCTGTCGATCTCTCTCTTTTCGTGAAACTGATATTCGGCAATTCGCCTCGCATAGGAAGAAGCAAGCGTAGCTGCGGTCTCTGCCGTCGCCCCTTGCGAAATCACTTTTACGTGCGAATCCTCTGAGTCGGGTAAAATCAGCACCCAGCCGTTCGAATCGTATACCTTGATTCCATCGACGAGCTCCAGCAGCTTGCCTTTGTTTTCTTCCATCACTCTACGCATGACCTTCCCTTTTGCTGCCCATGGGCAAAAGACAGTCTTTTTCTCCATATGGCACGCTGGCAACAGATCTAGCAAAACACTGAGTGGTTTTTCCTCAGAAGCGAGATACGAAAGAATTCTCATGAGGCTGTACACGGCATCAAACATCGGATGAAAGCGCTGTTCGCTCGATACCTCCATCATGGAACGCGGAGAGACCTTAGTGCGTACAACTTCCATTTGCAACAGCTGGGCCATATGCTCCAATTCAATCGGTGCACTCACAGGAAGACCGATGCGCCGATGTTGACCACTGCAAGCCAGCAGTTGCAGAGCCGTGATCTGTTCATTCGAGAGTTTCTCTCCATGCTCGGTAAACAAGGTAAATTGCTCGCCATTTTTATCGAGACGAACTCCTAAATCCGCTCCCTTTTTACGAATACCCTCTTGTATAGAGCTGTAATGTGCAGAGACTCCCAGTGCATGCAAGAGTGGCGCAAGAAAAGTAGGGAAAAAACGCTGTTCACAATCGATCAGCAGGTGGAAACGCTGACGCTGGATGGACGATATATTCAACTGTTGGACCATAGCGTGAAGATAAGCTTCTTGTACTTGATGCTCGACTTGCAGTGCTCCCAACCGATGCAGGTTGCGAACATAAGTCTCTTGCCAGTAAGCATTCTCAATTTTGCGCTCCATATCACGAGAAATCGGCAAGCCCGCATGATCGATGAATTGGATGACAATCTCTTTATCATCGACTGGCTCTGCCATATAAATATGAATGCCGCCTTTGCAATCCAGGGAGCGCACGCCGTATCGAATCAAGGGTGAATTGCCAATCCCGAGATCGACCGTATCAATTCCGGAAGAGCACAAACTCGTCATGATGCTATGCTTCAATAGCTGAGCAAATGGGTGTGCGCATGCCGAGAGCGCAATTTTATCTCCCGCTTGTAGTAAATATGCATAGGCAGCAGCAAGTCTTGTAACGAACTCGGGCGTGATGTCAACGTTACCAATGCCCTTGATTCCATGCGTCCCAAACAAATTTTTGGTTTGCTTGGCACCGTAGATGAGCGAGGTGGTGACAGTCGCATTTTCCCCGACTTCCTTATCCGGCCAAATTTTGACCCCTGCCTTTACCACCGACTTCGCCCCAATGAGGCACTGTTCTCCAATGACCGCCCCTTCTCCGAGTTGTACGCAATCTGCTATTCGGGTGTTGCGGCAGAGGGTCGTTCCTGTGATCTCTGCTTTTTTCCCAATGACACTATTTTCCCAAATGATTGCCCGGGACAGCTTCGTACCAGAAGAAATCATGGTGTTTTTTCCCAGAATGGAATAAGCACCAACGGCAACTCCAGCCTGCAAGTGTACATTTTCACCGATATAGACAGGGCCTTCCAAACGGACCGATGAATCGATGCGAACATCATTTTCCAAGAAAATGCGCGGCGCGATTTCCTGTGCTTTTATTTCGAGATGCACGCGTCCATCCAGCAAATCAAACTGGGCTTGCTGATAAACCTCCAAAGAGCCAATATCAGACCAATAACCACTCGCCTCATATCCGTATAGAGGCTTTGCTGCTTGTAAAAAAGACGGGAAAATTTCCTTGCTGAAATCCACTTCCCGCTCTTCTTCTATATAAGACAAGACCTCGGGCTCGCAGACGTATATCCCGGTATTCACCGTATCGCTAAAAACCTCCGCCCAGCTCGGCTTTTCTAAAAAGCGGGTAATACGTCCGCCCTCGTCTGTCATGACAACTCCGAATTCCAGCGGTGTTTCAACACGAGTCAAAATCAACGTAGCCAGTGCGTTATTTTGTTCATGGAAATGAATGGCTGCCGACAAATCGATGTCTGTTAACGTATCCCCACTGATGACGACAAAGCGCTCATCGAGAAAATCGGTGCAGTTTTTCACGCTGCCTGCTGTGCCCAAAGGAATTGATTCTTCAAAATAGACGAGCGAAACACCGTAGCGAGACCCATCACCAAACGTATCGCGGATGACATCAGGCAGATACTGGAGTGTCACTGCTATCTCTGTAATCCCATGCTTTTTCAATAGATCAATCGTGTACTCCATGCAAGGCCGGTTTAAGAGTGGCACCATTGGTTTTGGCGTGTGGCATGTTAACGGACGTAGACGTGTACCTTTACCCCCAGCCATGATTACTGCCTTCATTTTCTTTTCTTCCTCCTTCATCGTTGCAATCTATGTTGTCATGCCGATTTCCGCAGATACGTCAAATGAACGGTATAGATCGATGGTTTGACTAGCCAAAAGTGTCCAGTTATAAACCTGTTTAACCTCTTGCATTGCCGTCTGGGCCAGTTGATGCCGCTGATTAGGGTCGCGCAGTAGCCAGCGGAGTTGATTCGTCAAGGATTCGGGGTCACCTGTGTACATCATGGCGCCGTTTTCGCCATGGCGAACGATCTCTCTCAGCCCTCCCGTATCCGCAACAAGAACTGGCGTAGCCAGAGCCATCGCTTCCAGCGCAACAATTCCAAATGGCTCATACAAGCTCGGGAATACCGCCACATCAGCCAAGGAGAACAGCTCATTTCGCATTCCATCGTCTACGAAGCCCAAGAAGCGGACTTGCTCAGAAAGTCCCATCTGATGAACCAACTGCTTCCACTCGTCTTGCATCGGTCCTCTGCCAGCTATAAGCAACTTCGCATACGGAAACTCATTGCGCAGCCTTACCATGGCTTCCAACAATAGATGAACACCTTTTTCCTGGACCAAGCGCCCTACAAAAAAGAGGACCGGTCCATCGCCTATCGCCAACTCCTGCCGAAGCTGTTCACGATTTACGTCCGGTAGGGGAATGAGATCGACACCATTGTGAATGACACGTAATTGGGATGATGGTGTTCCGAACAGGCGCATGACTTCCGACTCCATATACTTGCTGCAAACGATTATTGAGTCAGAGCTTTGTGTTAGCGTACGTTCACACTCATGAATCCTTTGCTGCAATGGTGTATGAATGCCTTGATGCCGACCATGTTCCAAAGCATGAATCGTGCTGACGAGCGAAAGAGAGTACCCCTGTTTCAGTTCGATCGCAGCCCAGCTGACAAGCCAATCGTGAGCGTGGATGACATCTGGTCGCACCCCAAGTGACCAGAGCTTGGAGGCAGCATCGACCATTGCCAAATTCAGTTGAAACACCCATGCCAGAAAGTCAGCTTGTTCAGAAGGAATGTACGTAGGCAAACGGTGTACGTGAACCCCTTCCATCGTCTCATCTATGGAGCATGAATCTGTCGCGCGTGTCAGCACATGCACCACGATTCCTTGCTGGACAAGATGCCTAGCGAGATCGTAGACAGCCCGACCAAGCCCCCCTACCACATGAGGGGGAAATTCCCATGCAAGCATCAAAACTGTTTTTGTCGAAGACTGATCTTGCGTAGCCGCTACCAAATGACGCGATACGCTCACTCTATGCGTTTGTTTAGGCAAATAGAACGTGATATCCAAGTCAGGAAAGATCGGAAAGTCAGCTTCTGCTTGTGTAATAGCCTCTTCATCCAGTTGATGCTCTCGATACATCGCCAAGAGAGCCCGCATGCGAACCAAATGGTCATGAACGCGTTGCACCGCATACCGTGTGACCGTTTGACCGTCTAAAATAAATGACCAATCACTGCTTTGGGCCAGCATCAATTCGCGTGCAGCCTGCTTGAGGCACCGTAAAGAAAGCTGATCTCCTTTCTGCTCAGAAAAGGTAGTAATCGCTCCGATCAGTTCCCGCTCTGCTTGATGCAGATGCCTGTATATCCAGCCATTGTTCTCGTTCAGCCAGACTTCTCCGTAGCCATTTCTTCCCCATGTAGACATGGGCAAGTGACCGCGATCCTGCTCTGGATACTCCTCCAAATATTCAGATGGTGTAATTAATTTCACTTCTTTTGAATCACAAACCGTTTTCCGCATGAGGTCATCCAAAAACTGCGGACCCTCGAACCACCAATGACCAAACAGCTCCGCATCATAAGTGGCGACGACCAACGGCTTGCGATCCATCCAATGACTGGCTTCCTCCACTTGACGCTCTCGGTGATACAGGAAGTGTCCCGCGTGTGATGCTGCTTTTTCGCGCGCCCAGCTTGGCTCATACCAGTCTTTATCCCCTTCTTTTCCGGTGATTCGATAATATTTCAAACCGGTATGGACCCGAATGCCATCAGGATGGATGTACGGCTCGATGTAGCTCATCTCCCTGTCAAATCCGATATCCCGGTAGTATTCACGATAGTCATAGTCCCCTGGATAACCATCGATCGAGCTCCATACCTGGCGGGAAGCCGCTTCATCACGGGCAAAGGCAGCCACATCATGCGGCGTGAACAAGGGTGCCAACAACCCTCTGCGAGGTATCGGCGTCGCATGCTCTATCGTGTGACTGTCTACAAAGAAATACCGAAGCCCTGCCTCTTTCAGCAAGCGATCCAGTCCAGGTGTATACCCGCACTCTGGCAGCCAAATCCCCTTCGGACGTCTTCCCAGAATCCGCTCGTGTGTATCGATGCCCACCTGAAGCTGTGCCCGAATCGCCTCTTCTGTTTCCACATAGGGCAAAAAGGAGTGTGTGGCTGCGCAAGTGATGAGTTCGAGGCATCCGCTATCCGCGATATGCCGAAAGGCCTTGATCAGTTGAAAATCCCACTTGCGGCAATAGGCAATGATGCTTCGAAAACGCTCCACGTACATTTTGGCGATACGGTGTTCTTCGGGTTGACCTGCGGTTCGTTTGACTTCCTTCCCAGCCAATTCAACGGTCTTCGCTAGATGTGTGCGAAAGCGTGTCACGATCAGATCATCATCTAGCATGGAAAGTAATGTCGGAGAAATAGCAAGGGTCATGCGAAAAGCGATGCCGTCTGAGAGGAGCTTGTCGAAAACCATGAGCAAGGGAAGATAGCATTCCAGCATGGCTTCATACACCCAGCGCTCTTCCAGGCGATCGTCCCGATCCCCGTGTCGGACATAAGGCAGATGGGCATGCAACACGAGGGAGAGATAACCTTTTTGCACAAATGACACCTCACTTATTTGATGTTTTGGTATACAACGAGTAGGAGGAAAAGTTCTCAAACCAGGAAGGTGTAGCTGGATCGTGGACGGGTTCAACTAACGGTTCTCCCCAGCTAGCTTTTGAATTGTGCGGGGTAACTACCATTTCCGAGCGTAAAATCGGACAAAACCGATTGTGTTCATATAAACCAAAATCAACAATGTATGTACGTCCTGGCTCTACATCTTTCACGTACCAGGAATGAGCCTCTTCATGTACAAACACATCTCGGACGGAATGTGCATTTTTTCCATCAAATAAGCGTTCGGTAACATCATACAGACGCAAGCCCTTCTGGATGTGACGATAATCGGCTTGCAGGTACGATGCGACCATCCTCATGCGCGGCCAAGTGATTTCCCAATAGATGAATAACACACTCGGTCCTTGTGCCATGACTTTGACAATGTCCCGACCATAAAACGCAGGCAATTTCCATTCCAATTCCGTTCTAGCGGGAGGTGATGTCTCTGGCTTCGCACGGTCTTTTTGCAGGCGATACTTAACTTGACCGATCGTTAAGCCGCACTCTTTGGCAATTTGTGCAATGGACATGGATCGTGAACGCAGTTCGAGAATTTTTTCCAGCATCTTCTAGCACTCCCCTCCGCCAACTTCGCCTATCTGTGCTTTCCCAATGTCAATCATAGCCAATGCTGCTAATAAAGACTGTCGAATGCTGGATGCACATCCCTTCTTCTTTTGTCGATCAACAATCAGGTTTTCGTCATAGGCAAACAAAAGTCGCTCTCCTTCCATTCTTACAAAGCTACTTCTCAAGACATTCTTTTCTTTTTGGCAAATAGAAAAAAAGAGCTAAATTCCGTCATCTTTTGTTTTATTTGTAAGGATTTTCATGTTGGATACCGATACTATAAAATATTCAATTCTACTTCCAAAAAGAATGAAAAAGGAGTCAATGAAGAAATGAATCGTTCATGGATTAGCATGGTCACAGCAGGATCAATTGCAATTTCAACGGTAGCGGCAGGCATGCCAATAGCAACTCAAGCCAAAAGCACGCTGCCAA
>NZ_AKIX01000010.1:0-48694 GCF_000282075.1 Brevibacillus sp. BC25 | reverse complement strand
GGCTGCCCCCATCCACTCTTTCAACAGGAAATTTGGCCAAAACGGCTCGTTTTTACCTGGAAAATCGGAGTAGGATGGAGAAATGTTTGGAATACGCTTCGCCGATACTCGGGAATCTCCGACGAAGGTAGCATCTTTATCTTGTTTTGCCATGCTATTTCCTCCTTTTTTCGAAGACCGATTATAGTGGACCCGAGATACCTTGCGAACGGATCATAACAAAGTGAGCTCCCAGCAGACCAAGCAGCGCGCCTGGGAGGAAGAACACGTGAATCGCGAAGAAACGGGTAAGGGTTTGCGCCCCTAGAATGTCTCCACCTGTGAGCAACGTTTTCACATATGGACCGATCAAAGGTACAGAGTCAGCGATCTGCACACCTACTTTGGTCGCAAAGTATGCGGTGTTATCCCAAGGCAAGAGGTAACCTGTGAAACCGAGGCCCAGCATAACGAAGAAAATCAGTACGCCGACTACCCAGTTCAATTCACGAGGCTTTTTGTATGCACCTGTAAAGAATACACGCAGAGTATGTAGGAACATCATCACGATTACCAAGCTGGCACCCCAGTGATGCATACCGCGTACGATTACCCCGAACGCTACTTCGTTCTGGAGGTACTTAACGGATTCGTAAGCATTGATAACGTCTGGTACATAATACATCGTCAAAAACATACCAGACAAGATTTGAATAACGGTAATAAAGAACGTAAGTCCACCAAAGCAGTAAACAAAAGCTGAAAAATGATGTGCCGGGTTCACGTGCTCAGGTACTTCGTGGTCAGCCAAGTCACGCCACATCGGAGTGATGTTTAAGCGCTCGTCGACCCAATCATACATTTTTTGCATCATTTTAGCCGTTCACCCCCGGACGAGGATTTGCTTTTACTTTACCTAAATACAATTTTCCGTCTTTGACTTCTGTCTCATACTCATCAAGAGAAGCCGTCGGTGGCGTTCCCAAAATGTGCTCGCCATTGATCGAATAACGACCCATGTGGCAAGGACAGAAATACTCATTTGGTTGTCCAGGGCCAGTTCCCCAGTCAACCGTACATCCTAAGTGCTTACAGATCGGGGACAGAGCAAGAATCTCACCCTTGTCGTTCTTGGTAACCCATGCAGTAAGTGTAGATTCTGATTCATACCAACCGTCCTTGGTATGGACCTTGAATTCTACGCGTTTTGGCACGGCACTAAACTCATCCGGACTGCCGACAGCTACTTTATCTCCACCTGCATGTCCTTGCAGAAGGGGGTCTACCGCAAAGCGAATCATTGGGGTGATCATTCCCGCAGCAAGGAATCCGCCAGTTCCCATCAGGGCGTAGTTCAAAAATGTACGCCTGGAAATTTCGCGTTTGTCTCCCATATCTTTTTTCCCTCCTTATCCTGTAAAATAGCGCTACGATGGCATTTTCATACATATACACTAGGTCAATCCCAATCATAGCTAACGCCTATAAAGATGTCAAGAATGTCCAGTGGACATGTCTTTACCCAAACGATGTGTGACAGGATATTGTTGCCAGATTGTCAAATTTAAGACCTTGCCCCACCCATTTTTCTGTAGTATTACCGGAAAACGCTTTCTCTATTGCGTCTCTTTTTTAAGTCAAAACGATTAGCCCCGCACGATTTGCCACAACTTGATGACCTCTTTGTACAGCACATCCACGGTCACTTCGAAACGCAAAGAAGATTCCAGGTCTTCATCCCCTACCAATAAGGTCAATACACCTTCTTCTGCTCGTTCCTTTAATTGAATCTGTTCTCCGCGAAAATGAAGCAGTACTTTATAGGGGAATTCCGCCGGTGTTCGTTGTTCCAGCTGCTCTTCTCCGATTTGATAGCTTAACGGAAATAGCAGTACGCGTCCCTTCAGACGCTGCTCAATCCCGGCCGCTACATTTAATAAGTAGTTCATGCGTACAACATGCTCTTCTACTTTTCTGTCCGTGTTGTACAAATAAAGAGGGAGCAGCGCGGTATCCACAAAGGACCGCAACTCCTCCCAGTTTTCAAAATCGTTCAAGTTCCACTGCATAGAGCCGTCTCCTCATTTCCTTGTTCATTTCTGGAAACAAGCGTACCATGAATGGTCAGAGACTCGCAATAACGCATACGATTATGTATTTAGGCTTGCTCGTAAGCCATGATTTCTTTTAATTCGTCTGTTAAGCGCAAAAACAGCTCTTTGTTTTTCGATGCAAGCGCCTCATCAATCTCCTGGATTAGCGTGCGCTTGCGATATTGACGCATCTGCTCGTCGATCACCATTTCAGATAGCAAACCGGAAACCATTTGATTGTTCGTTCCGTACGCGTTGGAATAGAAATTCGGCCACTCCATACCCATCCCTCACTTCAACAAAATAGTCGTTTCGGTAAAACCATTGTATTTTCGAAGCCAAGTCTGGCTCGCATACGTTGCGGTGTATAACCACTGTCCCTGTTCGTCTTGGCCGACGCGCAACAATCCTAGATGCACCATCATTTTGCATACCCGATTCACCAAGATATCTGTAGGCGAATCGTAGTAAAACTCTTTCATCCAATGGAGCAGCGTGTCCATCAACGATTGCTGACTTACCCAACCACCCGACGCGATCAACGGAATGAGCTGAACCAGCATCGGTAAGTTCGGGACAGCCCGCTTGTACAGCCTCATCCAGAAGCGAATGACATCATGGTACAATTGATCGTTATACGGTTGCTCCAGTCGCTCCCTCCCTGCTTCCGTTACTGCTACCTTGCCGTCCACTTCTTCTATCCATCGGTGATAGTAGCAGAAATCGTAGAGCAAGGAAAAACGGTCAGGGTATAAATCAAAGTGCAGACCGTACCCAAAACGCCATTTTTGCGGCAATAGCGGCTCTTCTTTTACGTACAAAAATTGAAAAAGCTGCTGCTGATGACGCTTGTACATGCCACCTTCTGCGGTTAGGGGTACTGGCTCCTGCTGGAGAAATTGTAAAAATTGCATGATATCGTCGCATAGTGCTGTCCCTTCATCCCTGTAAGCTTGCGGACCGGGATGAAGGAATACGTTTGACTCACGCCACTTTGTCAGCCACGCTTGCAAGTACGGCTCACGGATGTCCAGCGGAATTTGATACTGCCCTACGGTTTTACTTTTCGCCGGAAAAATCCATCCTCGCTTCATTGCAGCTGCAACAAACCTTCGCCCTTCCTCCTGCTTTTTTTCCTTTTCACACTCCAGTGCCACCCCGGCTTTCGCCAACAAATCCTCAAGCGACATGACAGTACGCTTGTCTAGGAACAATTGGAGCAAAAAATGGGTTTCTGCACTGCTCAGCTGCTCAACTTCTTGAGAGATTGTCAACCTGTGCCTCAAGCTAGACAACAGCGACGTAATCAATTCGTTTTTGGAATGAGGGTTGCATTCGCATCCGTAATGGTTGGCAATCTGATGGAGCTGCCGGATATCGGTGTACACCAAGATCTCAGCCAAGTTCATCTGTGCATCCCTTCTTTACGATGGCTTACTTGTCTCTCATTCTTGCCAAAATGCGGAAAAATAAACAGGAAGCCACCGAAGTGACTTCCTGTTTGTCAATTTTTTATTGCTCCTCTTCGGAGTCATGGTCCCACTGGTCGTGAAGTTGTTGGTATTCTTTCGCTTCCTCATAGCGCCCGGCTTGAGTCAAAAGGGCAATTAGCCTGCGAATCTGATCCAAATCGAAACCTGACAACGATACATATTGCTTCAGTGCCTCAATAGCTGCTTCTGTTTTCCCCATCGAAAGATTCACATCTGCAGCTAATGGGTAAGCAGCCACATAATCCTCGTCAACCGCTTGCAAACTGCTGACCAATTCTGCTGCTTCATCCAGTCGTCCTACGTGGAATGCCATCAGTGCACATCCGTAGAGTACTTCTGGCGAACGATCCATGACCAGCGCCTGACGGAATACTTGGTAAGCCTGTTCGAATTGACCGCTTTGTGCGTACGAGCGCCCCTTCGTCAAAAGCATGGACAGACTTTCATCGCCGGCTTGTTCCAGGAGCTTCATTGCTTTCTCGTCTTCTCCAATGCGGAAATACAAGTTACCCAGCGCTGCCATAATATCTTGGTTGTCTGGCTCTTTTAGTCTTGCTTGTTCCAAATACTTGACCGCTACTTCATCTAAATCTTGGAGTGAATACAGATCCGCTAACAACAAGTCAAGCTGGATGCTTTCAAATCCAGATTCTTTGCATTCATAGAGAAGGTGTTGCGCCGTCTCAAAATCGCTGGAATCCAAAGCAATCTCCGCTAACAGCAGCTGGCATTCTATGCGCAAAGAGGAATCCATTTGCGGATTTTTGGCCATGACATCTGTCAACAATTGACTCGCCTCTTCCATATGACCGAGTCGATACCAAACCTCTGCCAAATACATCATGACATCCGGCAAATCTTTTCCATGCTCCTGAACCTTTTGCAAAGCGGTCAAGCCCAACTCCACTTCATCGTTTTCGATCCGCTTGATCGCTTCGTCTATGACATACAGCCACTTTTTCGGCATTTCTTTCACCTCATATGTATTTTGCGTGGCCTTGTTGCTCTACGCGCTTGCTGAACAACCACTCTAATAAAATAGCCACAAAAGACCGTCCGAAGACGGTCTTTTCTTTTACTCTTGATCATATACCATTATGCTCGCGTTAGCCAGCTCATTGTAAGAACAGTAATAAGGATTCCAAAAATACTAAGTACAATGCTGTAATTCGGCTTGGCTAAATCAGGAGAAGTCGGCTTCCCATCGAGCGGTACGATCGAAGCAGTAGCATGTTCCAGAGAATCTCCTTGCGACGTATATGGCTGCGCTTCAACCACGTATGTACCGTCGTCTGTTTGCATGGAAGATGAAATGACTTGCGCTTTTGGCGTATTAATCTCCATAACTTCTCCGTTAATAACGAGTGAATTCGCATGCTCTGTAGTACTTGTATTCACATATAAAGTGAACGAAAAAACCATTAGCAGCAAAACAGCTACACTCGCACCCATGCGTCGCATTCTCGCTGTCACGCTGAAAATTTTTCTGCCAATCGGGATCGCCCACTGCTCTTCCGATAAGATACGGGCCATCACCGCGTCTACAATGGAACGTGATGGAGTTACAGAATGGTATTCTTCTTTATCCATTTCCATCCACTCACCACTGTCCGACCAAATCTCATAGTCGGAACGACAGGCATAGCATGCAGCCATATGGTGATCAACCCGGCGTTGGGTCACCTCAGGCAACAGATTTTCGGCGTATTCAGGCAGTATTTCCTGAACTTCTTCACATCTCATCATCGATTCATCCCTTCAGCTTCATCCAAATGAGGGTCCAGGATGTAGTTTTCCAACTGTCCACGAATACTTTGCCGCGCTCGAAACAGTAGAGACTTCACAGAGCTCACTGTTAAATCCAGAATCGTAGCGATTTCTGTGTAATCCATTTGTTCGTACTCGCGTAATATCAGTGCTGAGCGTTGCTTCTCTGGCAAACTGTTGATCGCCAGTCTTACCATGCTCTCCCGTTCATTCCGGAGCAAAACTTGCTCAGGCAGTGTCTTGGGAGATGCCATAGGCACTTGCAACGTATCATCCAGATACACGTCAGAATTGCGACTCTTGCGCAATTCACTGAGTACGGAGTTGCGTGCAATCGTATAGAGCCAGGTGGAGAATGTAGCTTCTACATCTCGGAAAGAATGAATGCTCTTATACGCCTTGTAAAACGTCTCCTGACATATATCCTCCGCTATATGCTCTAAATGTGCCTGACGCAAAAGATGAGTGACAAATGAGAGGATCTTTTTTTCATATCGACGAATCAGTTCAGCATAGCATTCCAGATTACCTTCTTTAATCTCTCGGATAAGCTGGGAATCGGTCATGATCAGGATTACCTCCTTGCGATTCCGATCCCTCAGCGGCCTTTTGCATAATTAGACTGCTGGGGATGTAAAAAGTTGCGCGACCTTACGATTCTTTTTCTCGTCTGTCTACTGGAAACCATTCACGAAAAAACCCCCAAACTGGGGTTATATGACATAAGCGTAGGGCTTCGTGTCGATTAAACACTTACCCATACCAATCAAAGGGATAAATCGCATATTTCGATATATCCATTTACCGTTCGACATAACAGATGTTGGAAGATGCATTTCACTAAAATTGAGAATAGTGGAAAGATCATTCTTTGTCAACCAGTTTTCCTTTTTC
Organism: Brevibacillus sp. BC25; assembly: GCF_000282075.1. NCBI lineage: Bacteria > Bacillati > Bacillota > Bacilli > Caryophanales > Paenibacillaceae > Brevibacillus > Brevibacillus sp. BC25. The sequence continues at coordinate 42,468 of NZ_AKIX01000010.1, read as the reverse complement.
AGGAAAACGATATCAGCGTCTGCGCCAGTTGTCAAGCTTCCTTTTCGCGGATACAGTCCAATTGCTTTTGCAACATTTGTCGAAGTGAGCCTGACTAGCAAGCAAAGCAATTCTTCAGACGTACACCAGCTCTTTCGTGTATCAATCCGCACATCGTGAATTGGAGACGCTACTTGCCAGCTCCCAAACCATTGACGATGTAATTGACGAAGACCTTGATCCGTCACTTCAGCAGGCAAACGAAAGATATGCAGGTACGGGTCATTTTCTTCAAAATGAAAGGCCGCTTGAGAATCCGTAATGACTGTGCGTAACCGCCAATAACGAGTAGCCTCCATCCAAATCTGTCGAATGAGTTCCCGTTGTTCTTTTTTCAAAAACGGATCATTTTGCACCTGCATGTGCAGGATCGTATGTTTAGACGTATGAAGTTGCAAAAGCGTTTCCCATTTTATTGTGGAAATTTCTTCTGGATTTCGAATCGTGACATGAAATGAAGAATAACCATGGTTCATCCACTCCGCTAAGCGGTCACCGTGAAGATCGGCGACATCGATTTCCACGTGCCAAACATAATCTAACAAACTGTTGAAGTGCTGGGTTTGTTGATAGTGAATTTGCGGTCTGCTCATCCAACGCTCTGGCCGGAAAACATCCACCAGGCTTGTACATCCCGAGCTGATGAGATTTCGCATAGCTTCTATATAAACATCTACACCTTTGATTTTATACAACGAATGTGTCGGGAGTGCGACGAAACCGGGCAAAAGATACATACCCGTAGCATCTATTTCTTCAAATAAATCGTTGAAGGGGTTTTTCGTCAAGGTATCTTTAGCAATTCGTACAATTTTCCCATGACGGATCCAAATATCTGCTTCTTTCATTCCTAGTGCTGTGACAATCGTTCCCCCGCGTATGACCATCCCTTGCTCCAGCATAGCTCGTCCCCCTCCCACTTCTCACGCACACGCTACCCTTGTACGAGCATATGCACAGAAAGAGGAAAAAGTACTAATTAGGGCCAAACCCTTTTTTAGACAAAAAAAGACCGTCGTTGATGTAAGCGCATTCAAACGACGGTAGCACACACGTGCTTTCTTATATTGGATAGGAGTGGAGAGAAACCATACTGTAGTTTTATAATAAACGGAATGTAAGCGCTTGTCAAATCATTTTTGCTAAAATTCGGAACGCTTTGTGTTCGCACCAAAAAAAGAAGCCTGCTACCCTATAAAGGCACAGACTTCTCTATCATTCTTTATGATTGACTGATTTTCACAAGCAAGTCATGGAAGCCAGGGAACGATACATCAATCGCATCATCATTTTCGATCGTCGTCTCACCCTCAGCAACGAGACCTGCGATAGCCATCGCCATGCCAATTCGGTGATCCCCCATGCTATCGATGACAGCCCCTGTCAATCCTGTCTTTCCTTCGATGATCATTCCGTCATCGGTAGGTGTCAACCTAGCACCAAATTTGGACAGTTGACTAACCACCGTGGCAATACGGTCTGTCTCCTTTACTTTCAGCTCTTCGGCATCACGGATAACGGTTTGTCCTTTGGCCTGCGTTGCCATGACCGCAATTACCGGAATTTCGTCAATCAGGCGCGGAATGATATCTCCGGCAATTTCAATACCGTGCAGCTCCGAATGCGTCACGAGGAGGTCTGCAACCGGTTCTTCATTTACGATTCGCTCATTCAAAAGCTCCAAGCTTCCCCCCATCGCCTTGACAACATCAATGATGCCCGTGCGGCTTGGGTTGATTCCGACATTTTCAATCAGAAGAGAACTGCCTGGTACGACCATTACGGCGGCAATCAAAAAGGCAGCGGAAGAAATGTCACCAGGAACAGAAATGGCACGGCCCTTCAGCTTTTGTCCGCCTTCTACTGAAACGGTCAAGCCATCACGCACGACTTGTACACCAAATGCTTGCAGCATACGCTCCGTATGATCTCGGGATAAATGCGGCTCTGTTACACTAGTCACGCCTTTTGCCTGCAACCCTGCCAACATAATCGCTGATTTCACTTGTGCGCTTGCAACTGGGGATTGATACGCCATCCCTTGAAGCTCACCGCCTCGAATGGATAACGGTGTGTATTCGCCATCTTTTCTTCCATCGATTTTGGCGCCCATTTGACGGAGCGGTCCGATCACCCGACGCATCGGTCTTTTGGCAATGGACTCATCGCCTTCCATCACCACATGGAAAGGCTGTGTTGCCATGATCCCTGCCATTAAGCGAATGGTCGTACCGGAGTTCCCTACATCCAAATGTTGAGACGGTTCCTGTAAGCCGTACCAGCCTTTGCCTTGTACGGTTACGGTATCTCCTTGTTGTTCAATCTCGATCCCCATCCGACGAAAGCAACTAATCGTGCTCAAGCAATCGGCACCCGGCAAAAAGCCTTCAATGGTTGTGGTTCCTTCTGCTAAAGCTCCAAACATGACGGCACGATGGGAAATAGACTTATCTCCTGGCACGCGAACGGTACCTTTGATTTGTTTGGCTTGTTGTACGCGAATCATTACTTCCACTCCTTTTCTCTCTCACGCTCTCCCAGATTACCAGTCGCACTGTGAAGCGTCTTCGTTGTAAAGTGTGTTTGCATAAAAAAACTTATGTGCGCTTGTATACATTGTAATCGAAAAAGCGAAGAACTTCCTCTCCCTTTTCCAACTCTTGTTGCGAATGGAACGTAATGCGTAGCACTCCATAAACGTCTTCTCGTGTCTCTCTGATTTGGAGATTCGTGATGTTGATATTTCTTGCTCCCAATAATGTCGTAATTCGTCCGATTTCGCCAGGGTGGTCCGGGATATCGATATACAAATCGTTCAAAGGAGGCAATGCACCCGTTTTGCGCTCAGGCAAGCTATCGCGGAATTCTCGTGCCGCTTTGAAGAAATGCTCGATTCCTTCTGGATCTCCCTGTTCTACAAGGTGAACGACATCTTCCAATGCTTTTGCCCAATCTTTTGCGATTTTCAGGATCGGATCACGGTTTTGCAGCAAAATGTCACGCCACATCTGAGGGTTGCTCGATGCAATGCGCGTAATGTCACGGAAGCCACCAGCCGCAAGGGTTGCATGCCAAGCATTTTCCTCGTCGTACTCTGCCACCAGATTGACCAAAGCAGACGCGAGAATGTGCGGGAAATGGCTGACTGCACCCACGACCTGATCATGCGAAGCCGCGTCCATTTGCACGATTTTTGCGCGAGTCAGTGTGAGTAGTTCAGACAATTGTTTTACTTTTTCTTCAGGTGTTCCCGGTGCTGGTGTCAAAACATAATAGGCGTTTTCCATCAGACGGTCAGAAGCAGCTTCCACGCCGGATTTATGCGAGCCAGCCATCGGATGTCCACCAATAAACGTGACATGATCGGGAATGACATCCGCCGCTTGTCTCACAATACCTGCTTTTGTACTGCCAACATCCGTAATGATCACACCAGGCTGCAGCTCCATTTCCACTAACGAACGAATGGTTGCAACGATTTGCTCTACAGGTGATGCGAGGAAAATAACATTTGCTTCCCGAACTGCGGTCTGCAAATCCGTTGTGCCAGCATGAATGACACCAAGAGTCAGTGCTTTATCCAAACAATCCTGACGTAAATCGTAGCCGACTAACCGAATATTTGGATCGCGTCGCATTGACAGCGCGATTGAGCCGCCGATCAACCCGACGCCGATTACAGTAATGGTGGTTTTTTTCATCTCCACTCTCTATCCTTCCTTCATCTCTCTTTAGACAAAGATGCCGAGGCATGCCCGGCATCTTGAGTCCTTTATTTCAATGCTCCAGTCACGATTTCTTTTAAGACAGAAAGAATCTTATCATTTTGCTCTGTGGTCCCGATGGTAATACGTTGAAAACCTGGGAAGCCTAGCGCATTACCAGAGCGAACGATGATGCCTTGAGAGAGCAGCTTTTTGAATACCTCATCGGAATCCCTTTTCAAATCAACCAAGATAAAGTTGGTCTGAGATGGATAGTAGGAAAGCCCCCACTTGTCAAAGGAATCCGTAAACTGCTTCATGCCGTCACGGTTACGATCACGGCATGTTTTCACAAATTCCTGGTCTTTTAACGCCGCACGTGCTGCTACTTGGCCAAGTGTGCCTGTATTGAACGGCTCACGCACATGTTCCAGAGAGGAAATGAGCTCTTCTGACGCGATCCCGTAGCCTATACGAAGGGCAGCCAGGCCGTAAATTTTGGAGAACGTACGCAAAATAATCAGGTTCGGATACTCAGCGAGCATTGGTACTGTTTGTGGATATTCTGGATCAACCACATACTCGTAGTAAGCCTCATCCAAAACGACCAGTACATCTTTTGGAGCCTTTTTCAGAAAAGCTTCCAATTCGGATGTTGTTACAATCGTACCAGACGGATTGTTCGGATTACATACCCATACGACCTTCGTCTGTTCGTTGATGGCAGCCGCCATCGCTTCGAGATCGTGAACGCCATCTTTCAACGGCACCTCAATTAAGTCTGCACCTTCAATAATCCCATTTGAGCGATATTGCGAGAACGTTTGCGTCGCCATGACTGCATTTGTTCCTTCGCTCAAAAATGCACGAGAGATCATCAACAAAATTTCATCAGACCCGTTGCCGAAAAATAATTGACCTGGTTTGACCCCGAGGAAGTCAGCAAGATCCCAGCGTAGACTGAGGCTTGCACCGTCTGGATAAAGGGCCAAATTGTCCAACTGTTCCGCAATGGCGGCTTTTGCCTTCGGTGAGGAACCAAAAGGATTTTCGTTGGACGCCAATTTGATGACTTCGGTCAAACCATATTCACGTTTCACGTCATCAATGGGCTTGCCAGGTTGATATACCGGGGCATTGAGTATGCGTTGTTTCGGTTGCATCCACGTTCACTCCAGTCACATTTTTCCCACTATTGTAGCGCACTGGCTAACTGATGTACAAAGGTTTTTATTTTTTCTACAGCTTCTGGCATCTGTTTTGGATCTTTCAGTTGCTCAGCATGCTCCTCGATTTGCTGTACAATGGCACTTCCCACAATGACACCATTGGTATGTGGTGCTACTGCTCGTACCTGATCCGGTGTGGATATTCCGAAGCCTACCGCAGTAGGAACCGTTGTGCTGGCCTTTACTCGTTCCAGAAAATCTGCCAAATCCACTCGCAGGTCCGTGCGGGCACCCGTCACACCGAGCGACGATACACAATAAAGAAATCCGGTTGCTTGTGCGCCAATCGTATTGATTCTGGAACTGGAAGTTGGTGCCACGAGCGAAATGACATGAATGCCACTCTGTTTTGCTGCGGTTACTGCTGGACCGTTTTCCTCAATCGGCAAATCAGGAATGACAACACCGTCAGCACCATACGCAGCCAGATCGGCAAAAAACCGCTCGATACCATATTGCAAAACCGGATTGAAGTAGGTGAACAGGACGATGGAAGCCTCCATACCTGATTCGCGAAGTCTTTTGACCAATTGCAAAGCATCCCCGATCGTCACGCCATTTTTCAGCGCGCGTTCTGAAGCTCGTTGTATCGTTGGGCCGTCTGCCAAAGGATCGGAGTAAGGGACGCCGAGCTCGATGAGATCAGCGCCTGCTTCGACCATCGCTTTTACGAGTTGAAAGGTTACTTCTATCGAAGGATCACCTACCGTTAGAAACGGGATGAATCGTTTGCGATCACGATCCGCAAATAATTGATCGATTCTGTTAACAGCTGTCGTCATGATTACTCTCCCCCTTCTGCTGTCAGCGCTTCTTGAATAGTAAGCACGTCCTTGTCGCCTCGACCAGATAAACAGATAACCAATATTTTGTCTGAAGACATTTCTTTTGCACGTTTTATCGCTTCAGCTATCGCATGTGCGCTCTCCAGCGCTGGAATGATGCCTTCCGTTTGGCAAAGCACTTGTACTGCCTCGAGTGCTTCCGCATCCGTTACGGATGTATAGGTCACTCTTCCACTGTCTTTGAGATAGGCATGCTCAGGTCCTACACCTGGATAATCCAAGCCAGCCGAAATCGAATGCGCTTCTTGCACCTGTCCGCAATCATTCTGCAACAAGTAGGTTAGGGAACCGTGGATGACTCCCGGGCGTCCAAGTGTTAGTGTTGCCGCATGTTTTTCGGTATCGATTCCTTTTCCTGCCGCTTCTACCCCTCTGAGCGCGACAGACTCATCTTGAATGAATGGATAAAACATGCCAATCGCATTACTGCCGCCACCGACGCAAGCAACGACCTCGTCAGGAAGCCTTCTGAGCATTTGCAGGACTTGACTGCGAGTCTCTTCTCCGATAATTTTTTGAAATTCGCGAACCATGTACGGGTATGGATGTGGGCCAACGACAGATCCGATGACATAAAACGTTTCATCAACATGGGAAACCCAATGGCGAATCGCTTCGTTTGTCGCATCCTTAAGTGTACGTGAGCCGGATACAGCAGGGATGACTTCGGCACCAAGCAGCTTCATCCGAAAAACATTCAACGACTGGCGACGAATATCTTCTTCCCCCATGAACACTTTGCAAGAGAGTCCGAGCTTTGCCGCAACGGTTGCACTTGCCACTCCGTGCTGACCAGCGCCGGTTTCGGCAATAATTGATTGTTTGCCCATCCGCTTGGCAAGCAATGCTTGACCCAAAGCATTGTTCAATTTATGTGCACCCGTATGGTTGAGATCTTCTCTTTTCAAATAGATTTGAGCGCCGCCGACCGCTTTCGTCAAACGCTCTGCATAGGTGAGCGGGGTTGGGCGTCCAGCATACTCGCTGAGCAGTCCATTCAATTCTTGAACAAATGCCGGGTCACGACTTGCTTCTTCAAAAGCGATCTCGAGCTCTGTCACCGCATTCATCAAGGTTTCCGGAATAAACTTGCCTCCGAAGGCACCAAATCGTCCGTTTTCGTCAGGCACGACTCGCGTAGTTGTTTGAATGTTGTTCATGCGCCTTCACCCTCTCCACTAATGTTTTTATTTTTTCGGCGTCTTTTTCGCCATCCGTCTCTACTCCACTGGATACATCGACAATCCCTGCTTGATACTGTCCCATTAATTCTCCGACATTCTCCGCATGAATCCCTCCTGCGATGATGCAGTCTGCTTCCTCGCATGCTGCTTGCAATGTAGGGATTTGCTCCCACGAAAACTTTTTCCCTGTGCCACCTGCTTGACTAGGGTCATACGTATCAAATAAAAAGGCACTGACAATGCCTCGATAGGATTGGATTACTTGAGCAGCATCCGCTTCCCCGCCCACTGCCAGCGCCTTCCACACTGGAATAGCGAACCGCTCCCGAACTTGCTGGCAAAATTGCGGCGTCTCCTGTCCATGCAACTGGATCACGGATAACGGTGCCTCGCTTAGCACTTCCTCCAACTCTTCCATTGTCGGATTAACGAACACACCAACAGCAGGAGGATGGCCCGGAACGGTTGCAAGCAATTGTCCAGCCGTCTGGGCATCAACTTGTCGCTTACTTGGGGCAAAAACAAGGCCTACATAATCGACTTCCATCTCTTTTAACAGCGCAAGTGTTTCCGCTCGCTTAATCCCACATATTTTTAAACGAGTCATACACTCACCCCCGGTGCTGCTTCTCCCACGAGATCAATGACTGCGCGCTCTACGTCTGTTTGGCGCATGAAATGCTCTCCAACCAGCACAGCCCGGGCACCTGCACTTCGTACATTCTCAATATCCGCCGGTGTCGAAATTCCACTTTCGCTCACGATCGTCAATGACGTCGGCAGTTCTGCAATCAACTCATGCGTAACGGCCAGGTCAGTTTGAAACGTATTTAAGTTTCGATTGTTGATTCCGAGCAATTTAGGTTCTATTGCTTGAAAAACAAGCTCGCATTCACGTTTGTCATGCACCTCAACCAGTACATCCATGCCCAGCTCCTCGGCAGTTTGGTTCAGATGGCGAAGTGTTTCCCGATCGAGAATGGCAGCAATGAGCAACACACAATCAGCGCCTGCTGCTCTTGCTTCCACGACTTGAATTTCATCAAGTAGAAAGTCTTTTCTGAGTAAAGGACGATCAATTGCCTCGTGAATTTGTCGTAGATAGCTCAAGCTCCCTTGAAAAAAGGACTGATCTGTCAAAACAGACAAGCATTCTGCGCGAGCTGCCTGATAAGCCTTCGCGATGGTCACTGCCTCGAAATCAGGTCGGATTAACCCTTTGGATGGCGATGCTTTTTTTACTTCGGCAATCACGCTTACAGGCCGTAGACTCGTCTCCAATGCTTGACGAAATCCGCGTGGACGTTGGACTTCCTTCGTTGCAAAAAGCAATGCTGAAACCGTTGTATCTGTATATAGACGTGCGATCTCTTCGCGTTTCTTTTCTACGATTTTACGAAGCATGAATCATACCTCCTGCGATGTGACGGACGTGCTCGAGCTTGCGCATTACCATTCCGCCGTCGATCAATTCCGCTGCACGTATAACCCCTGTCTCAATCGAGCTAACACGATCTGCGAGGTAGAGGATCGCGCCCGCATTAAGCAAAACGATGTCGCGTGCTGCCCCACGTGCGCCAGAAAACACGTCGTGAATGATCTTGGCATTCTCATTGGCATCACCGCCGCGCAAAGCATCCTTCTCATGACGGCGCAGACCGAACTGCTCAGGCTCGATTTCATATGTCAAAATACGACCATCCCGCAACTCGGCAATATGGCTCGTTCCCGTGACAGTCAATTCATCCAGACCATCCGAGCCTGCGACAACGAGCGCTCTGTTCACATCGAGCTCGTGTAAGACTGCGGCTACATTTGGAAGCAGCTTGGCATCATAGACGCCCATCAGCTGATGGCTGGCTCCTGCTGGATTCGTCAATGGTCCCAGTAAATTGAACACCGTACGAATCGCCAATTCTTTTCGCGGTCCAGCCGCATGCTTCATCGCTTGGTGGTACAGAGGAGCGAATAGGAAGCAGAGATTGGTCGCACGCAGGCAATCTGCGGCATCCTTTGGAGATAAATTGACGGGCACTCCCATCGCTTCCAACACATCAGCACTGCCGCTTTTGCTGGAAACAGCACGATTCCCGTGCTTGGCGATGCGTACCCCATCTGCTGCTGCAACAATTGCACTCGCCGTCGAAATGTTAAAGGTATGACTTCCGTCGCCGCCTGTTCCGCAGGTGTCTACCAGACCTGGCAGATCGATGGGAAAACTCATCGCCCGCGCTCTCATGGCTTTGGCAAAACCGATAATCTCTTCCACTTGCTCGCCTTTCAAACGAAGACTCGCTAAAAATGCACCAATCTGAGCCGGAGTTGCCTTTCCATCCATAATCTCGCCCATGGCCTCTTCTGCAGCCGTCCGTGTTAAGTGCTTCCCAAGCAGAATTTGTTCCAGCGCGTATGTTAGCATGACAACTCCACCTTTCTGACAAACATCTGTTCAGCTTTTTCTAACGCAGAGAGCATCGCTGCTGCTTTATTCACCGTCTCTTGATATTCACTCGCAGGGACCGAGTCCGCTACAATGCCTGCACCTGCCTGTACATGTGCGTAGCCATCCTGAAAGAACAATGTTCGAATCGTGATGCAACTATCGAGTGAACCATCAAATGAAATGTAGCCAATTGCTCCCGCATACAGATGGCGTGCGTCAGGCTCGAGCTCTGCAATAATTTCCATCGCCCGCAGCTTGGGGGAACCAGATACTGTACCAGCCGGAAAAGCACTTAGCAATGCATCGAAAGCATGCAGTCCCTCACGAAGTTTGCCGGTCACATGCGAAACCATATGCATCACATGGGAGTAGTTTTCAATAACCAATGCTTCTTCCACTTTCACGCTTCCGTAAGCAGAGACCTTTCCTACATCGTTGCGCCCAAGATCCAGCAGCATGTAGTGCTCGGCTCTCTCCTTTTTATCTGCCAAAAGATCAGCCGCCAACGCAGCATCTTCTTGTGGGGTTGCCCCTCTTTTTCGCGTTCCTGCAATCGGCCGCATCTCTACTTTTTCATCTTCTACACGCACAAGCAGTTCTGGTGATGTCCCAACGACTGTCTCGCCATCGTATTCGAGATAGTACATATACGGGGAAGGATTCAACGTACGCAGCAATCGATACACCGCAAAAGGATCGACATCTGTCTTTACGGAAAAACGTTGCGACAACACAACTTGAAAAATGTCGCCGGCTGCGATGTATTCTTTCGCCTGCACGACTAGCTGCTCGTATTGCTCACGCGTCATATTTGGCTCTACTGTTAATGGCGTTGGTGTATCTGCCGCTACTTGAATGCGTTGATCCATTTCAAGCGGAGCGGAAACTTTGGTAACCAGCTCCTCGATTCGTTCGCAGACTTGTTTGTATTTTTTGCCAATAGTGTCTTCGGTGTCTCCTGGCTCCACATGGAGGTTCACAACCAATTGAATTTCCTGCTTCAAATGATCAAATGCGATCATCTCATCCACGAACAGAAAGCGCATATCCGGCACTCGTACAGCTTCCTTGCGATGTGCTGGCAATTTTTCGAAGTAGCGTAGCGTATTGTAGCCAAAAAAGCCTACCGCACCACCACTGAGACGAGGCAACCCGGGTAGCTTCGGGCTTTTGTAGCGATCGGTTTCTTCACGCAAAAAGGAGAAGGGATTTCCAGTCTGGACAAGCTTTTCACCAGTGCGATAGGAAACGGTGATTTCTTCACCTTTTGCTTCCACGATTTGAAAAGGATTCATGCCAATGAACGAAAAACGCGCCCAACGCGCACCACCTTCTACGCTCTCCAGCAAAAAGGAATCACTCGTGCGAATCTTCTGATACAAGCGAATCGGTGTCTCCTGATCCGCCAACAGTTTCATGCTTACAGGGATAAGGGAATACGACGCCGAGAGGGTCTTAACCTCGGCAAGGGAAGGGAAATACATGGACTCTCATCTCCTCAATTAGTGGGAGAGAAAAGGCAATGAGGCATCCACCTTTTCTACACCCGCTTCCTAGAGCGAGAGGTAGGGGGAGAAATTTTTTGTATACAAAAAAATCCAGACAAAGAGACCTGGATTGGGTGTCAATATGTACCCAGCCTTCTCTTCTCTCCTCGACCTAACTCATCTCAACTCTGCTCTACTAATCTCTGCTCTCAGCCGGCTTTTGCTTATTACCGGAAAAAACGAGGCGCTCTCGTTTCACTTATGGTAAAAGAGAGCGCCCTAATTGTCAACCGCGATTTGTCAAATCCGGGCGCAGCTTGACTGCATCACGCAAAAAGACGTGATGAATGTCTTTTGCTGTCTTGTCCGTATTCACATGCATCATGACACGAATACAAAGCGGCAAGCCACCTGGCACCGGGATTTCTCTTGCGCACATAAGTGGGACATATTGCCAAGCTTCTCCTTCAAGCAAGCGGGCCGCTTGAGCAGGGAAAGTCGCACAGAGGTCCTCTGTCGTCGTGATAATGATGCTGCCAATGTCTTCGGGGTTTACTTCATTACGGCTTACCATTTCCTCCAGCAACCATTTTGTAGAGGAGACAATCTCTTCGCGCGTATCGGCTTCCACCGTAACCGCGCCTCTGATTCCTCTCATGCCCATCCTTATCCCTCCACTTCTTCTCTCATGATTCCCAGTATGAGTTCTTCTTCTATATTTTTGACGACTTCAACCTGCCCGATTGCCCTAGGCAACACCAAGGCCAGCTTTCCGCCTACCGTCTTTTTGTCTCGTTTCATGGCTTCCAGCACAGCTTCTGGCGAGAGATTGCCTGGCCAAGCCGTTGGCAGGTGGAACAATTCCAGCATCCGTTTCGTGCGATTGTATACACCTGTCTCGGCAAAACCAATCCGTTCCGCTACCTTGGCAGCCAAACACATCCCAATTGAGATGGCTTCCCCATGATTCAGGGTGGAGTAAGCAGACAGGGCTTCAAACGCATGACCAAACGTGTGACCCAAATTAAGCAATGCACGTTGCCCTTGCTCTGTCTCGTCTTGAGAAACAATAGCCGCTTTGACTGCGCAACCTTTTTCAATGGCTTTCCCTAATAATTCAGAATCGAGCTGCCATAGCTTATCCGCGTTGTCTTCCAGCCAATCGACAAAGGCAGCGTCGGCGATAAGTCCATGCTTAACAACCTCTGCAAAACCTGCTGCAACTTCACGCTTCGGTAAGCTATGCAATACTTTCGTGTCGTAAATGACAACTTTAGGCTGATGGAAAGCACCAATGAGATTTTTTCCGAGTGGATGATTGATCGCTACTTTTCCACCAACTGAGCTATCATGTGCGAGCAAGGTAGTTGGCATTTGAACGAAATCAATGCCGCGCATGTACGTAGCAGCCATAAATCCAGCCAAGTCTCCGACGACTCCACCACCGAGAGCCAATACAGCAGACTTCCTGTCCAGTCCTGCATCAATTGCTTCTGTCATCAATCGTTCGTAGACAGCCAGGCTCTTCGATTGTTCTCCAGCAGCGATGACAGCTGAGTGGGCCTGATACCCATGCTGCCGCAAAACATCGAGCAAAGGCTCTAAGTACTGAACGGCTACATTCTCATCTGTGACAATCATCAGCTTGCTAGTAGAAGCAATTCCTGCCTCTACTAGCAACGCTGCTGCATCGTGCAAAAGACCGTCGCCTATCACAATCTCGTAGGAACGCTCGCCCAGCTCAACAGTCAGCTTCTCTACACTCATTAGAACTTCTCCGTGTACGCACGGTATTGACTTACGTTTTCTGCCATGTCATCAAGAGAATCAGAAGGGAATTTTTCGCACATTGCACTTGCGATCTCCCATGCTACCACTGCCTCTGCGACCACACTTGCCGCTGGAACAGCACAACTGTCAGAACGCTCAATGCTCGCTGAGAATGGCTCTCTCGAGTCAATATCCACACTCATCAACGGTTTGTACAAGGTAGGGATCGGCTTCATGACACCACGAACAACTACAGGCATTCCTGTCGTCATTCCGCCTTCGAGTCCACCTGCACGATTCGTTTTACGGCTGTAGCCGGTTTCTTCGTTCCAAAGAATCTCGTCATGCACTTGCGAGCCTTTCAGACCAGATGCCTCGAATCCGATACCGATTTCGACACCTTTGAAAGCCTGAATGCTCATAATCGCTTGTGCAAGTCGTCCATCCAGCTTGCGGTCCCATTGCACATGGCTACCCAAACCAATCGGCACGCCTTCAACGATAACTTCTACGGTACCACCGAGGGAATCCCCGTCTTCTTTTGCTTTGTCAATCGCCGCCATCATCAGTGGCTCTGCTTCTTTATCCAAGCAGCGTACTGGTGATTCTTCGGTGCGCTCAATCAGCTCGTCCAGACTTACTTCTTGACGCTTCGCCACGATCTCATTGATCTGGAGTACCTGTCCGCCAATACGGATACCAAATTGAGCCAGCAATTGGCGAGCTACTGCACCAACAGCTACGCGGACTGTAGTCTCACGAGCACTGGAGCGTTCCAGAATATTGCGCATATCGCGTTGATGATACTTAATAGCCCCGTTTAAATCAGCATGTCCAGGGCGTGGACGGGAAACACGACGCTTTTCTTCAGCGCCTTCCTCTACAGGCTCAGCACTCATGATTCCTTGCCAATGCGTCCAATCATTATTTTCAACGACCAGTGTGATAGGAGCTCCGGTTGTATATCCATGACGGACACCAGAAAGAATTTTCACCTGATCCTTTTCAATCTGCATTCTTCTGCCGCGGCCATGGCCTTTCTGACGACGTGCCAACTGCTCATTAATTTCCTCAATGGAAATCGGCAGGTTGCTCGGTACGCCCTCGATGATAGCTGTTAATTGCGGCCCGTGGGATTCCCCTGCTGTCAAGTAACGCATCTCTATCCTTCCTCCATCCTCCAGGCAGCCTGTATCCCCTTAAGGTTCTCTTTTCGGGGTGCTGTCCTTTATCACTTTTAAGCGCTATAATATCATACCTAGTACGCCGTGGAAATACAAAAGTGGCAAACGTCTGCGAAAAACCTTTTCTTCTTACAGGAAAACGCCCCTCCGTAATAAGGAGAAGCGCTCTCTTTACGCTATCGCGAATGAATCAGGATTGACGTACCTACACGTTGAAAAAAGGATTGGGGCTCAGCGGTTTGCGAGTGTGATCCACGCGTATCAAATCATCTAGTTGTGTCCTCTCCGCCCCTAAAATCTGACCACATTCCTGCAGCGTGATCAGCCCTCGACGGTATGCTTCGATGACCTTGTGTTTATCCATCTGCTGCCTCCTCTTGCAAAGTAGGTATTCCTAGTCTTGGGAAAAAACAGCAGAGATATACCAAGGCCAACATGAATCAACCCATTTTTCGATAGAAGAACGTATCCTCTGTCTCCAGTTGGTATTGTTGCGGCTGAAAAATTTGTTCCGTACTGCCTACAAAGAGTACCCCGCCAGGTTTCAGGGCCCGGCTAAACTTATGATACAGCTCATGCTTTGCTTCCTCGGTAAAGTAAATCATCACGTTCCGGCAAATAATCAAATCAAATTGAGAATCAAATGAGTCCGCCAATAAATTATGTTTTTTGAACGTCACTTTTCTCTTCACTTCGTCCGTGATGCGATAGCTGAGTGTATCTTTTTCAAAATACTTCGTAACGAGGTCTTTCGGGCAATCTTGCAAGGATCGGTCCGTGTATACCCCTTGCTTTGCTTTTGCTAGTGCTCCCTCATCAATATCGGAAGCGAGCACGGTCGCATCCATCTTCTGGCGCAACAAAATCAGTGAGAGAGTGTACGGCTCCTCCCCTGTCGAGCATGCCGCACTCCAGCATTTCACCCGCGGCGATTGCTTCGCCAAGCGTGGCAAAATTTTATTCTCGAGAACTTCCCACCGGCCTGGGTTGCGGAAAAATTCCGATACGTTGATGGTCATCCTATCGAGGAACTCATAGAAAAGCTCCTTGTCTTTAGCGATGGCATCGAAATACTGGGCAAATGTGTTGTACCCCCGCTTTTGTCTTAACGAGGTTAGACGGCGCTTCATCTGTGCTTCCTTGTAGAGGGCAAGATCAATTCCAGTCATTTTCTTCACACTAGCTATAAATTGGAGAAAGTCCTTATCTTCCATGCTGAATCGTACCCCCTTTGCAAACTCCCTATCTTCATTCGCTATATTTCGTCATTATCCTATCTGTTTTGACAAAGATTTTGACAAAAAAAAGAAAACCCCAATAAATGGGGTCTTCTCGATCAGTCTTAGATCCAGCGTTGGATTGTTTTCTCGAAGGAGAGAACTTCTTCAGCGGAGAACCACAGGCCGATTTCACGCTCAGCGCTCTCAGGAGAGTCAGAACCGTGGATGATGTTCATGCCAACGGAAGTAGCGAAGTCGCCACGGATTGTACCGGAAGCAGCGTCTACTGGGTTTGTTTTGCCCATCATAGCGCGAGCAGTTGTGATTACGTTGTTACCTTGCCATACCATAGCGAATACTGGACCGGAAGTGATGAAGTCTACCAGTTCACCGAAGAAAGGGCGCTCTTTGTGCTCTGCATAGTGTTCTTCAGCCAGTTCGCGGCTTACTGTCATCAGCTTAGCACCTACGAGTTGGTAGCCTTTTTTCTCAAAACGGGATACGATTTCCCCGATCAGGTTGCGTTGTACGCCATCTGGTTTTACCATAAGGAATGTTTTTTCCATTGTAAGTAAGCCTCCATTAGAGCTATGTATTGGTGCATAAGACACCATTGAAAATTTTATCAAAACTAGAGTGGTCAAGCAACAGGAAGACGGTCAAAATATCATTAAAATTTGCGATCGATAATATAATTGGCGATACCTGTCAAAGATGTTTTAGCTTGGTTATTAGGCAAATCTGCAAGAATTGCATGCGCACGGGCGATATAGCGTTCAGCGAGGCGCTGCGAAAAAGCAATGCCCTCATCTTCTCGCACCATACGAACCGCTTCATCCGTATGATCCCAGAACGTATTTTGCGCGATCCATTCCTGGAATTGCGCACGTGCTTTTCCATGATGAGCCGAATAAAGCGCAGGCAACGTAATGTTTCCATGCACCAAGTCACTTCCAGCAGGCTTCCCTAACTGCTTCTCAGTCCCTGTAAAGTCCAAAATGTCGTCAGTAATTTGAAAAGCCATCCCCACATTGTAGCCATACCAGTACATTTTGCGAATCATGTCAGCTGACGCTCCACTTGCCACTGCTCCTAATTGACAGCTAATGGCAATTAAAAGCGCAGTTTTTCGTTTGATTCTGCGCAAATACGTACGGAAGTTTTGATCCCAGTTATTCAAATCCTTTACTTGCTCGATCTCCCCCTTGCAAACCTCGACGATTGCATTCGAGAGAATCTGGTGCAATTGTGGGATCGGGAGCTGTGAGGCAATGGCCAATGCCCGTGCAAAAATATAGTCGCCGGCGTACATGGCTACCTTGTTATCCCACTTCATCCGAACCGTATCTTTTCCGCGACGCTTATCCGCATCATCAATCACATCATCATGCACAAGGGAAGCCATGTGGATCAGCTCGAGAGGAACGGCCACATGCTTTAGCTTTTTGACATCGTAATTGCCCCACTTACCGCCAAGCAAAACAAAAACGGGACGAATCCGCTTTCCTCCTGCCTTGAGTAAGTGAGTCGAAGATAGATACAGCTCTCGAACCGGCGTATCAATGGCTTTTTCCAGTTCATCTTCTATGTATTGGACATCTTTTTTCATCTTGAAGTAAATATCGACTAGATTCATCCGTTCCACCTATCTCGTCAACGTAGTATTGGTCTGTCGGCCGCCAGCTTGCCACAGATCGACGGTTGCAGGTGCCGATAGAAGTCCCAGCTCCGCTGCGCATCGGTAATAGTACTCCAGTCCAATCCGCTGAACGTCACCGAAATCGTGCTGTAATCCTTGGAAATAGTGGATCCATTGCTCTTTCTCTCCACCGAAATGTGTGTGAACGTAGTCAATCAATGGGGCTGTATTCGCTCTTGTTTTCCTTTTGCTCTCTAAAAAAGAGGCATGGACGTCCGCGATCAAATCATGATGATCGGCAATAACTGCTCGACGAAGAGCCCAAATGGCAAACGTCATGGAATAGCCCGTAAATTGATGCCACAGCTCTCCTAAGTCATAGACATGCAGGTCTTTGGCCGTTCGATCAGCCGCAATGGCGTCATCCCCGATCAAGAGCGCTGCGTCAGCATCCTCCAGCATTTCTTGCAAAATGGGTTCCTGTGTAACGTAGGAAATCTCATAATCGTAAAACTTATGGAGAACGATCTTTAAGAGGTTCACTGTGGTAGCCGATGTGTTGGTCAAGGCTATTTTGGCACCATTTAATTGTTCAATCGGCTTTTTGCTGAACAAGAAAAGGGAGCCTACTCTCCCTTTGGCACTGACAGACAGATCTGCCAATGCCACGTATTCGGAGGCATGCTCTGCATAGCTAAACGAAGAAATCGGACCCAAGTCAATCTCGCCATTCGCCATTGCAGTGTTTAACTGGGCAGGAACTTGGCGGATGAATTCGATTCGGTCTTCGAATTTCGCCTGATCAAAATAGAAGTAAACCGGCAATACATTGGTGTACAAAATTTGTCCAACACGCAAAGACTTTTGCATGCGTTTATTCCCCCCAACGCCGGAACAGCGAATGTGGTACATCAATTGCATCCAAAGTTTTCCCTACCACAAAATTGATCAGATCATCCATGGTTTGCGGTTTCTGATAGTAGCCTGGCATAGCAGGCAGAATCTTTACTCCCAGACGGCTTAATTTGAGCATGTTCTCGAGCTGAATCGCATTGAGCGGCGTCTCTCTCGGAACGATGACCAAGCGCCGACCTTCTTTGATCATGACATCAGCAACGCGCTCCAGCAAATTACCTGATGCGCCATGCGCGATGCCAGAAACAGTCCCCATCGAGCACGGTACTACGATCATACCGTCACAGCGATAGGAACCACTGGCTGCGGGACAATTGAAATCTCGCAGTCCCCAATAATGTAGCTCACCCGAAAAGTCTAGTTGCAGCTTCTCCTGCAATAGAGCTTCTCTGTCATCCGTGTGCCAATCCAGTTCATCACGAAATACTTGCCAGCCTGCTTCTGTAATCATCAAGTGAACGATATGTCCAGCACGTAAAAGCTCCTGGACAACTCGAACACCATAGATTGCACCACTTGCACCCGTTATCCCGACAGCCCACTTTTGCTTGTTCATGCAATCACCAAATCAATCATCGTAAAGGTAAACATCACGACACTCAAGATGCCGTTCATATTGAAGAATGCCATATCCAGCTTGGACAGGTCTGTAGGCTTCACCAGCGTGTGTTCATAGATCAAAATCGCACCAGAAATGAGAACACCTACCAAGAACCAAATAGACAAATCTGCGACTACATACAACGACATCAGACCAACGAAAGTAAGAACGTGGCATACGCGGGCAATCAGAAGTGCATTGGCAATTCCGAAGCGGCTCGGCATGGAATAAAGTCCTTCTTTCCGGTCAAAATCGGCGTCCTGGCACGCATAAATGATATCAAATCCTGCTGTCCAGAACATAACGGATGCAAACAATAGAAGGCCAATGCCATCTACTTGACCCGTTGTCGCTACCCAGCCACCCAACGGCCCAAACCCGATGGCAACCCCGAGAACAAAGTGGCAAAGCCAGGTAAAGCGTTTTGTATAGGAATAAAGCACAAGAACAAACACAGCGAGCGGCAACAATTTCACAGCCAAATCATTTAACTGATACGCAGCAATGAATAACACCGCAAAGGACACAACGATAAACAAAATGACTTCCATAATCGAAATGAGGCCAGCAGGAATCGCTCGTGTGACCGTACGAGGATTTCTCGCATCAATCACCCGGTCGATGACACGGTTTAAGGACATCGCTGCACTGCGAGCGCCCACCATCGCTACCGTCACCCAAAAAATTTCCGACCAGGTAGGCCATGCATTCTCTACCACAATACTTCCCAAAACAGCTCCCATAAAAGCAAAAGGCAAGGCAAAAAGGGAGTGCTCGAATTTAATCATTTCCAAGATGACTTTCAATTTACGTAGACCCATCTATGACACTTCCTATCTAGTGAAGAAATACCGGTTTACTCCCCATATACGCGTTTGGTGCCATCGCATATGTCAACCTATGGCTTTGTGCCCATATGCAAGGCTGATACGCCGCCCATAAACAATTTGACCTGAACCGGGTCCAAGCCTGCTTTCTGAAACATGCTTGCCAGCTCACGACTGTCAGGGAAATTGGTCAGGGATTGTGGCAGCCATGCATACTCTTCGTACTTGTTGACTGTCAGCTTCGCGATAAATGGCAAGATTTTGTAGAAATATAAGTAAAATAGCTTCCGGTACGGAATGAATGGGGGCTTGGACACTTCCAGAGAAACGACTTTACCGCCCGGCTTCACAACACGCGCCATTTCATTCAAGACCTGCTGAACATCCGGTACATTGCGCAAGGCAAACCCGATTGTCACGAAGTCGAATGTATTATCCTCATAAGGCAGATTCATTGCATCTGCGTTCACTAGCTTTACGTTGTTGCCAACACCTGCATTCGCCACTTTATATGCCCCTACATCCAGCATATTCTGACTGAAATCAAGGCCAACAACACTGCCTTCTTTTCCAACAGCCTTGGCCAATGCAATGGTCCAGTCTGCTGTACCACAGGCAACATCCAACGCCGTATGCCCTGGCTGGATATTCATTTGCTTCATCGTGTAATTACGCCAAGCAATATGACTGCCAAAGCTGATTACATGATTCATTTTGTCGTAATCGTTTGCAATGCTCTCGAAAACGGAGTGAACGTACTCTGCTTTCTCATTCATCTGTGTCTGGTTCACTTGACTACATCTCCTCAATTACCTTCTTCAAGCGACTGATCCGATGGGAGTAGCGTGCCGTAATAGATGCAAGCATGTTCCGCGTCTCTGCAGGATGTAGCGTACGCACCATTTGCTCACATAAACCGATTAATTCGATGGCTTTCCCCTCAACGCCCGACAAAACTTGCGCGAGTGTAGCCCCAGGTTTTTGCAGCAAAAAACGGGCAAAACCAAAAGGGACTTGTTCTTGCCATTTGAGCTGCTCCCACTCTCCGATCACACTCTCTACCTTGGCTGTTTCCTTCATCAGATCGCTCCAGAAACGACGGCGATCAGCTGAATCGGCATATTCTTCTACAACAGCCACGTATAAGCCCGTATCAATCGTATTTCGCAGTTCCCAGTACTCTTCATCTGACAAAATCTTGCTATCTCGCCCAGCGATGTAGAGTCTCATTTTCGCTTCGTTCACTCGCTGAATGGCTGCCGACAACACTTGAATGGCTTGGATTTCACCCGTTGAAGCCAGAAGGTGATAATAACGACTGCTGTAATAATCACCCGCAAGTACGGTCAGCTGTCGGTTTCGCTCCGCGCTCTGTGAGGAGTCGTACTCATTTTTCACGAGCTCATGCGTGTCCAGTCCCAATTGGACAAGTCCTGTTGCTGTACATAAAACCGAAGCCTTTTCCTTCGGCATACCTTGTTCCAGCAAAAAAAGGAACAACAGCTCTAGACGATTTTCCGCCATGGAAGGAACGTCAACATAATGTTCTACATAGGAATGGGTGATTCTCTTGTAGATTTGTTCGATAATGGACCGAACCTCTTCTACATTCGGGGAAAGTTCTTTGCTCATGCGTCCTCCTCCACAAGCTGCACAACCTAAAGATGTCTGCCTGTTCCGTACTGTTCCTTACTCTTCGGTCTTCCTCTGCCGTCCGGTCAAAAGGCCGTCTCTACTATCATACCATACTTCTTCCATCAGGGACTAATTCGCTCATAAAAATACGGCTCGATTCGAATGGGAAATGTACTGCTTACAAAGGACTGGATATCCGAAGGGTCGGTCAAAGGTTTGTCATGTCCTGCGAGATTTCCAGTTGTCGATTGTATGGCAATCAATAATCTCGATTCTTTTGGTGGATCCGTCTCCTCCAACAAGCGATAGTACACGGGCCCGACATTGTCTGCATAGGTACGCAAGTCGTATGTCAAACGGTAAAAATCTTGATAGACGGTGTTTAACTCTACTTTTTCGGCAGGTTTCACCACAAAATCGACATAGATCGATGGGTTTTCCCATTTTATACGCTTAATATTATAATGTGTCGACATCCTTGTAAACAAATCAAGGGCATTTTGCTCGCTTAAGTGAATGGCACGTGCCGACTGAAATGTCGGTATATCCGCTTGCATCCACTGATTTGTGGGAACGAGCGACAGCATTAGAGCCAAGAAAGTGGAAACAGCAATCGCCATCAACAATTGGCGCGGCATAGACATCCCTCCTCTCCTCCATTGTACAAACAAAAAAAGCAGGCTATGCCTGCTTCTTAGCAAAACGACTTGCTCTTTATTCGGTCGTATCCACGACGCCATGTTGCGAGTAAATCACTGCTTTACCTCGCACCTTAATCGCAGAGGTGTGCTCCGTAAATTGAAAAATCATGACTTCGCCTTTATCGAGCTTCTCTGTATGATGAAAACGCGTATCAGTGCCTCTTGTTAAACCGATTACATGAACGCCATTTTCCTTCGCTTTGACTACGAAATAATCCTGATTAAATCCCGATGGTTGTGCCAATGTGTTTCCTCCTGACCAATACGGTATGCGAGTATGTCTAGTATGATGCCCCTTCTGACCCCAGTCGGCTCATGATCTTGTCTACATAGCGCTGTGTCTCTTGCGGCAATTGGTCAAACTTCGCTTCTAGCTCGTCATCACTGCTGATTCCCAGACGACTCATCCGACCTGGACCAGCATTGTAAGCAGCAAGTGCTACTTTCACATCTCCATCATAACGGTCCAAAAGCGACTTCAAATATTTTGTTCCACCTTCAAGGTTTTCATCAGGGTCGTATACATTGCGGACTTGCATGGCTTTTGCCGTATTGTCCATCAGCTGCATCAAGCCCTTCGCCCCTGCGTGAGATTCTACATTCGGATTGAAATTGGATTCGGCCCTGACGACCTCTCTCACGAGATCAGCGTCCACTCCGATCGCTTTCGCTGTCTCATCAATCTTGCCCAAGATTTCCGGGGTAGGAACAGATGGCCCTTTTGCAAAAGACAGGAACTGCTCATTTTGAATATGGGTAGGAATCTTCCAGTTCCTAGAACCATCTAACTTGGCCAAAATCTCCTGCGAACTGATAACCCGCTGGCCGGTTGTTGCTAACTGGGACTGCAGGATGTCCGAGAAGAGCCCCTCGTCTCCATACGAAAGCGAAGAGGCGTCATAGGTTTGCGGCAATGTTTGCAAATATGGTTGAAGTGATACAGGCACCTTCATAGCATTGAACAACCCTTCCCTAGCTTGTCTACCTATCATTATAAAAAAGAAAGATCAGGAAGCCAATAGCAAAATGGCACTACTTGGGAGATACTTGGGAGAGTAGCAATTTTACATAAAAAAGAAGCCTTTACTCAAGGCTTCTGATCGTTATATGCAGATGGTCGGAATGCAGGGATTCGAACCCTGGACCTCACCCACCCCAAGGGTGCGCGCTACCGGGCTGCGCCACATCCCGACTGTACATCCGTACTATACAATATTTTACCTATAGAGTCAATGTAATTTCCTTATTTTTGCATTTTTATCAACGAATCAAACTAAATACTTCGGCACGGGCTGCCGCATCTTTCTCAAACATCCCACGAACAGCAGAAGTAATCGTTTTCGAGCCTGGCTTTTTCACACCACGCATTGTCATGCACATATGCTCTGCTTCTACAACCACGACCACGCCATGTGGATCGAGCTTGCGCATAATCGCATCAGCTACTGTTGCAGTAATTCGTTCTTGCAACTGCGGACGTTTTGCTACGGTATCAACCGCACGCGCCAGCTTGCTCAGTCCTACTACACGGCCTCCACGCGGTACGTAAGCGACATGCGCTTTTCCGAAGAAGGGAACCAAGTGATGCTCACACATGGAGTAAAACGGAATGTCCTTCACTAGAACCATTTCCTCATGATCTTCGCTAAAGACAGTCTCGAAATACTGCTCTTCGTCTATATGCATGCCCTCAAATACTTCGGCATACATTTTCGCAACTCGCTTAGGGGTATCCAGCACTCCTTCACGATTAGGATCATCCCCGACTGCCTCTAGGATCATGCGAACAGCTTGCTGTATTTTATCTAAGTCGACGTTCATCATTGTACCTCCTACGTAACGGCATACGCCTTGTTTCTCATCACTAAGGTCTGCCTGCTCCAAATCAGTGCCAGACTTAGTACCTGCTCGCGATCAAAGCCAATCTTACCATATCGTTTAAAAAAAGACAAAAAGATATACCAGAATTTTCATAGGCAAACTGTATGTACACAGAAAAAAACCCACATTTTATCAATGTGGATTTTTTTATGTAAGTGCTTCGTTCTCAAAAGAAACAACTACTTGATGGAGTCTTTGAGTTGTTTACCTGGTTTAAACGCAGGTACTTTGCTGGAAGCGATTTCGATCTCTTCACCAGTTTGTGGGTTACGACCTTTACGAGCCGCACGTTCACGAACTTCGAAGTTACCAAAGCCGATCAGTTGGACTTTATCACCAGTTTTCAATGCATCTGCAATTGCGTCAAGAACTGCATCAACTGCTTTTGTTGCATCTTTCTTGGTGAGTTCTGTGGTTTCAGCCACTTTTGCAATCAGTTCTGTTTTGTTCATTATATTCACCTCCCCTCAAAGAACACCAAGTCCTAGCTATTATTTTTCTTAACCGAAACGAAGCGTTTTATACACGAATGGTTGTTTTTACCGATCTGACAAGCTTATAGTAATACACCGATTTCTTAAATTCAAGCCCCTCCTGTCGAAATTGAACGAAATACAAGAAAAAAAGGCATCTCGTCATATCAGATGCCTTCCCTTTATTTGCAGTTTATAGGACTTTAGAACTATTTATTAGAGTATGATCGCTATCAGGCCACCCGATCCCTCGTTGATGATTCGACCCAATGTTTCCTGTAATTTGTATCTGGCGTTGTCTGGCATCATGGTAATTTTTGCCTGAATACCCTCTCTTACGATGGAATGGAGCGAGCGTCCAAAAATATCGGAGTTCCAGATGGAAAGCGGGTCTTTGTCAAAATCTTGCATTAGATAGCGGACAAGTTCCTCACTCTGCTTCTCTGTTCCGATAATCGGAGCGAATTCAGACTCGACATCCACCCGAATCATGTGAATAGACGGTGCTGTTGCTTTGAGTCTGACTCCAAAGCGCGGTCCCTGGCGGATTAGTTCAGGTTCGTCCAAGGTCATTTCATGCAACGACGGGGCTGCTATACCGTAGCCCGTACTTCGGACCATATGCAATGCTTCCGCTACCTGATCAAACTCGCGCTTGGCATGTGCGAATTCCTGCATGATTTTCAGCAAGTGATCCTTACCATTTATCTCTACACCGACAATTTCCATCAAGATGCGGTCATACAGTTCATCTGGCGCGTAGAGGTCAATCTCTGCGATCCCTTGCCCCATGTGCATACCAGCAAGGGAGGCTTTCTCTACGAAGTCATAGTCATTGAAGAAGCCGACGACACGGTCCACATCGCGTAACCGGCGGATGTCCTGCACGGTCTCACGTACAGCTTCCTCGTAGTTCTGACGTAGCCAGTGCCCGTTTTCTAGCACCATTACCCAGCTTGGAAGATTAACATTTACTTCATGAACTGGGAATTCAAACAGGACTTCTCTCATGAGGAGCAAGATTTCCTGCTCTGTCATATGATCAACCGACAAGGCCACGACTGGTACATCGTATTTTTCCTGGAGCTGTACACGAAGGTTTTGTGCTTCGTCGGAGCGCGGACGCGTCGAGTTCACAACGATCACGAACGGTTTTCCGACTTCCTTAAGCTCGTTTACAACCCGCTCCTCTGCATCGATGTATCCTACACGCGGTATTTCCGCGATGCTGCCATCCGTTGTCACAACAATCCCGATGGTTGAGTGTTCCTGGATAACCTTGCGTGTCCCGACTTCAGCCGCTTCCTCAAATGGTACAGGCTCTTCATACCAAGGTGTATTTACCATTCTTGGGCCATTGTCGTCTTCAAAGCCCTTTGCCCCTTGCACCGTATAGCCAACGCAGTCAACGAGGCGGACATTGATGCTGAGTCCTTCTGTCACATGTACGTTAACAGCCTGATTCGGAACAAACTTGGGTTCGGTTGTCATGATTGTTCGTCCTGAAGCACTCTGCGGCAACTCATCTGTCGCTCGTATCCGCTCTGCTTCAGAGTTGATATTCGGGATGACAACTTGCTCCATAAACCGCTTGATAAAGGTCGACTTTCCCGTACGAACAGGGCCCACCACTCCGAGGTAGATGTCTCCGCCCGTCCGTTCGGCAATGTCTTTAAAGATGTCGACTCGTTCCACCATCGATGACCTCCTTCTATTTGTCTATTTTTACACTATGACCGATTTTCCGAATTATCCCTGACCGCCAGTATTTTCGTAGGGAATCTCGTACTAGTTTTGTGGACAGTACAAATATATGTATTTTTGCGTTAACTAGAACAAAAAAAAACGACCCTGATCAGAGTCGTTTTTCGTAAAGTTAATTTAGTTTGAGAAGCTTCGGTTCACCATTGACCATTTCATATGGAAACGATTTCGCGGGCACGAACATGGAATTGCGCGCCAGCACGTATCTCGGGTCTGTTTTTTCCGGCACGGTTACTTTTGTATCCCGAAGCAATTGCGCGATATCCGTAGCATAATCAATCCCGACTTGTCCTTCCGCATTCATGACCAGTGGCAATAAGTAAGTCCCCATCGCGGACGGCACCTGCCACGCTTTTAAGCCGAGCCGCTCATGATCGATGGAATAGTATCCATTCCCCAGATCAGCGATTACAGGCAGCTTTTCGAAATGTCCCTTGTAACGGTCTACTTCGCTCTGTACATCCGCTACTGTACTGACAGCGGTCAAATGAATGAGCTTCACTGTCGGCTTTGTATCCACGTCAATCAGCACGTACTTGTATACGCCGCCTTTTTCAAATGCGTTCCCAGGCACATCCGGCATGTATTTAGGGATCATCTTGCGGAAATCAATCTCGTATTTTTCAAAAATAGGAGTATCGAGGGGTTTCGTTACGATTGGCAACACTGCTGTGTCTTTTTGGAATTGCTCAATCGCTTTTTGTGTTGCTTCTACAAAAAAGGTACTAGGAATTTGATTCTCTGCTCTGCGCTCATCCGGATACAAGCATCCAGATAAAAGGGAAGACAGAATCGTCAAACTGATCACAAGCTTGAACGATTTTCGCCACGATTGCCACATCTTATGTATACACCTCTTACATTCCATCTTCATTTTCATTGCGTTGTCGCTCGAGTGCTGCCGCTACCACTGATTTTAGCTTGCTTTCTGGAATCTTGACCGTACAATCCTTTTCCGTCGTTTTTGCCTGACAGGCCAAACGAATCCCATTCGCCAGATCCTTTTCAGGCAGCTTGCGCTTTTCCAGCGCCGTTGGCGGGCATAGCAGGCCATTCTCAACGACCACGCGGCACATCAGACAAGATGCGTGTCCACCGCATCTCTGCGGGATTACGACGCGAGCTGACGAAGCTACACTGACCAAGGTTTGCCCTGTCCGCGCCTTCACGCTCTTCTTGCTCGGGAGAAAGGTTACTTTCCCCATATTGTCACTTCCTTTACTAGTACGGCCGATGAGCTACCTTGACTGTTCCTGATGAAACAATCTTCGTCTGGCAGCCTAATCTGTAGCCTTCTGCGCGTTCAGCCTTGCGCAATCGCAGTTTTTCTTCTGGTGTCACTTCGTTTAAGTGCTCTGCCCCTTCCACAACATGTGTACGGCATTGTGCACATACCCCTCTTTGGCATGCATGGCCCCATACGATGTTGTTCTTTTTCGCAAGAGCAACAATGGATTGATCCAACTCGATCGAGACTTCATGACTGCCTGCACGAGTAAGTAGTGTGATCGTTGACATCGATAATCCTCCCTAGACAAAAATCACAATCAAAATCATGACAAGCACGACGAGTAATAGTAAGAATGCGAAGGTCTTCACAAGGAACCGCAAAAACCCATTGGTTATTTTTCTGGCAAAGATCATAACTAAATTGCAGACGAACATGAGTCCAATGGCGATTAAGGAAATGTTCATCTTTGTCATAGGATCAATATACATCGGGACTGCAGCATCCTTTGCATTTTTTGCTTTATTATACCATAAATCCCCCTCTTCGTCTGACGCTTGCGAACCTAATACTAGACATTCGCATAGACTATCGTGATGAATTCGCCCATTGGAGGGATGAAACGTTGAGTAATAAAGTAAATAATCGAAAATGGCGGAATCCATATGCGCCTATACCCAGCAAAAAATTAAGCGACCAAGTCGAAAATGTCTCCCTTTCCATTTCACCGAAAAGAATCCTGCCCGCGGTTGATTTGCGCACCTCTGTTACGAAAATGCGCCATAACATCAAAGGGATCGGCAGCACGATTCGGCAGGTAGAAGACACGATGGATTCGTTGTACGGGGCGATGGAGATGATGGAGAACCTCGGAAAACGCACGCCTGAGCCTGAGGTCGTTGCCGAAAAACCTGCTGCTGCTGGCAAACGCAAAGCTGCTCCAGAGCCACAAAAGGCAGCAGAAACACCACCGCAGGAATCAGGCTTAGGCTTAGGTAACCTTTTGTCCAATATAGATATCGGGCAATTACTGGGTCTCCTGCAATCCCCTTTGGTCCAGAACCTAATTACACAGGTAAGCAGCAGCTCCAAGGAACGAAAAAAAGAGGGATAAGATCCCTCTTTTTTTCTTGCAATCTGTAGGTCAGCCATGTCCCTGTAGAGCCATGATTGTTCCTAGTCTTACTGTATGACGGTTTTTGTTGCAGGTAACGGGCATAATCGCCCATTTCTCTTATTTGAGCAGCTTGGTCAAAGTGGACATGTCACCCAGATTGATTTCCTGATTGCGAAACATCTCAATGACCTTATCCTCCTTTTCAGGAGTTAGTTGCTTGCCACTAAGGGTAGCGAGTGTGCGAATGATTTGACGTAGCTTGGTCTCGTCTTCAAAGTCACTGCGCTTGACCTGACCAGCTAGAGAGCGAAGCTTTTCTTCATCGACATTTTCCGTTGCTTTCCCTTGCAAACGCTCAAAAAGTCGTTTTGACATATTATTCATGTGAAATCTCCTCCTGCACATGGGCTTTCACCCTATCGTATGTGCAGAAGCCTAAATCGGTGATACTTCATTCATTACTTATTCCGCATCGGGATTGAGGTACGCCATTTCAAAGGTTTTTCCACGCCCCATCAGTTCTTCCACGCCTTGACGAGCTTCTTTTCCTTCAAACAGCATGCCATACAGAACAGAAGTGATTGGCATTTCCACTTGCTCGCGTTGCGATAAGGAAAAAGCTGCATTCGTCGTACGAACGCCTTCAACGACCATACCCATCTGTGCCAGTACGTCATCGAGTTTTTTTCCTTGTCCGAGCATATAGCCTGCACGCCAGTTTCGGCTGTGTTTACTTGTACATGTGGCAATCAAATCACCAACACCAGCTAGACCTGAAAACGTAAGCGGCTTAGCACCAAGCTTAATGCCCATACGGCTAATTTCCGCCAAGCCACGTGTCAACAAGGCCGCTTTTGCATTGTCTCCATACCCTAAGCCATCAGACATCCCTGCACCAAGTGCAATGATGTTCTTCAACGCTCCGGCGATCTCAGCGCCAATCAAATCCGGGTTGGTATACACACGAAAATTCGTATTCATCAGCAAATCCTGAGAACGCAGCATGCTTTCTTCCGATTCAGACGCCATCACAATTGTCGTTGGTTGCCGTTTGACTACTTCCTCGGCATGGCTCGGTCCCGACAACACAGCTAATCTGGAGGCAATCTCTTTCGGCACCTCTTCCGCAATGACTTCTGACATTCGCTTTAGACTTTCCAGTTCAAAGCCCTTGGTCGCGTGGATCAAAAGTACATCCGGCTCTAAGTACGGTGCCACTTGCTGACAAATTTGGCGCATGGCATGTGAAGGAACAACAAGAAGAACAATGCGCTTACCAATTACTGCCTCTTGAATATTGGTCGTCGCCACAATGTTGGCAGAAAGAGTTTCTCCCGGCAGGTACTTTTCATTCACATGCTTGCTGTTTATTTCTTCTGCCAGCTTGGTATCCCGTACCCAAAGCGTAACCTGATGCCCGTTGTCCGCCAAGACTGTAGCAAGTGCCGTTCCCCAGCTTCCGGCCCCAATCACCGTAACATTTTGAATCAATACGTCCCCCTCCACTTTTCTCATGTCCGTTCGTACATTATCCCAGCTTCCGGTTGGACTTATCTCCTAGTCTCCGTTCGTTTCCTGAAAGAAGATTGCGGATATTATTATAATGACGAATGTAAGCAAAGATTGCGATCGCCAAGCTCGCCCAAATAAAGGAAACAGGTTTGTCCAACAAGTAAAGTGTAAATGGAATAACCGTTACGATAACCAATGATCCTAATGAAACAAAGCGAGTGATCGCAATGACTAAGACAGCCAACACGGCAGCGATCAAAAATGCCAAGGGAGAGAAACCTAACACGACACCTAGCGTGGTCGCAATGCCTTTCCCTCCGCGGAATCCAAAAAAGATCGGCCAATTGTGACCAGCGATAACAAACAAGCCTGCCACTGCATACGCTGCCGGGTCCCCTGTCATCAGGTGAGTCAGTCCCATCGCAGCTATTCCTTTTACTGCATCAAGAAGGAGAACGGCAATGCCGGGGCCTTTTCCTAACACCCGGAGGGTATTAGTTGCACCGGCATTTCCGCTGCCATGAGAACGTATGTCAATTCCTGCGACTTTTTTGGCGATAAGATAGCTAAAGCTAATAGAACCGATTAAATAGCTAAGCACCCAGGATAATAACACCATGGCGTTTTTCTCTCCCTACGTTTTTTTCCGCGTCCAGATTCGTACTGGCGTGCCTTCAAACACAAATGCTTCGCGGATTTTGTTCTCTATGTAACGTTCATAGGAGAAGTGCATCAGTTCTGGATCGTTAACAAACAGAATGAACGTCGGTGGTTTCACCGTCGCTTGAGTCGTATAGTTGATTTTCAAGCGCTTTCCACGATCAGACGGTGGTGGGGTACGAATTGTCGCATCCGTTACCAAGTCATTAAGGACAGAGGTAGGAACTCGCATCGCATGTGCTTGAGAAACCTCATTGACCTTTGGAAGAATCGTGTGAACACGTTGTTTTGATTTCGCAGAAACATACAGGATCGGTGCGTAATGCAGATATTTGAACTCTTCGCGGATCAACTCAGTGAAGCGTTGCATCGTTTTGTCATCTTTTTCGACAGCATCCCATTTGTTGACGATAATGATTACACCACGACCAGCCTCATGTGCATAACCTGCGATCTTCTTGTCCTGCTCGATTATGCCCTCTTCACCGTCAATGACAACAAGAACAACATCCGAATCTTCAATGGAACGCATCGCGCGCATTACACTATATTTTTCCGTTGTTTCATACACCTTACCGCGCTTGCGCATACCTGCCGTATCCACGAGAATGTAGCTTTGGTCATCGCGTTCAAACGGCGTATCGATCGCATCACGAGTCGTTCCGGCAACATCACTCACAATGACTCGCTCTTCACCGAGAAGCGCATTCGTCAAGGAAGACTTCCCGACGTTTGGACGACCGATGATGGATACACGAATGACATCGTCTCTTTTCTCTTCGTCATCCTCAGCAGGGAAATGTTGAACCACGTCTTCCAGCATATCGCCCAAGCCTAGACCATGGCTACCCGAGACAGGGAATGGCTCGCCCAAGCCCAAGGAATAAAAGTCGTAAATATCCGCACGCATTTCCGGATTGTCCGCTTTATTCACCGCGAGTACAACAGGTTTTCCTGTCCGATTCAGCATCCGTGACAGTTCAACGTCCGCATCTGTCACACCTGTGCGGCTATCTGCAATCATAATAATGACATCTGCTTCATCAATCGCGAGCTCTGCCTGGTAACGCATCTGTGTAAGAATCTCGTCGGTCTCGCCAAACTCAATTCCACCGGTATCAATCACATGGAAAGTATGAGTTAGCCATTCACCTTTCCCGTACAGGCGGTCACGGGTTACTCCCGGCATATCCTCCACGATCGCAACTCGTTGGCCAATCAATCTGTTAAAAATCGTGGACTTCCCCACGTTGGGTCTCCCCACAATGGCTACCACTGGTAATCCCATAATTAACAACACTCTCTCTCATTTTACGTTTTGACTAGCTAATCATACCATACACTACTTATGCCGAACAATGATAAGGGTATCGTCGCTCACTTCATGCACCATCGCGTCCAGTATCTTTTCCAAAGTAAAAGCAGTTTGCTGCATTTTCTCAGTAGTAGACTCGATAAAAATCGGGACACCACCCGCAATCCTGTCTCTGTTCGTCGTAATCACCGCCAAGATTAATCCTGTCATGACCTACAGCTCCTTTTTCACGATTCTAGTCTTCGTTGGCATTCGGAAGACGCTTTCGAGAATCGGGACAGCACGAATGACGGACGTTGCGCGTTCCACATCTTTTTCTTGCGGCAATAAAAATACACCCAGTCTCCCTGACTGTATATCACGTTTTACCAACGGTGTTAGCGATGGCTCTCCCGTATCTGTATATACACCGAGCTGCGTCGCGACATCGTGCAGAATCGCTTGGCGCTGTCCTGGGTGGGCAATCGTGACCTTGGCATTGGCATCCCTCGGTGTCAGAATAAAACCCACACCTTGCTCACGTATAATCTCTTGGGCATCTGCCAGACCGACGTTCATGATGTAAATGTCGTTGACATACAAGTCTCTTCCTTCCACTCTCACTTCGCCCGGCTCGATCTCTGCAATCAGCGACAGTGTTTTTCCAGAACGCAGCTTGCGAGAGATTATCAAGGCAATTACACCTGCAATGACACCCCCCCACCAATGAAAAAGGATGGTAGCCGTCGTTGTCACCAAAGAGGTAAACATGACCATGTAATTACGTCCTTCAAACACCATTGCGATTCCTTCGATATAGGGACCACCACGGGGCACCAGCTCTTGCTTATCGATCGCCGTGAGCGTAGTGCGTTCCATGTTCCTGACATCGCGGAATTGCTGAGCAGCCACCGTCAAAAATGTGACTGCCGTGTAGTTCTCCTTGAGCAGGGCGGGAATCGCTATCGCTCCGAGCGCGGATGCGATCACCCCAAGTGAAACGTGAATAATTTTTCCGTGGGGATAGGTTGGATATTGTCGATAATCTGTTCGCAAAAGATGAATCCGGCACATAATCCCGAATAGGAAGCCCAGAACTAAAGGAAAAACATATTCATAAGCTAGCAATTCCTTGAACACCCTAGCGTCACCTGCCCGTATCGGAATGGGAAGACTCTGTTTCTGTTCTACCAAGGATACGACGAATCGCAGACCAAACTATGCTGACGAGAGCCCATAGTGATAGGCCACTCCACAGCAGATCTTGCGCATACTCCGATCCCCAATGACAGGAACCCGACAATTTCCAAAAATATAGCGAATGTATCGCATCTGTGAGTGGCATGGCGAGCGTAAGCTGAAACAGCTGTCCCAGATTCGTTCTGCTCATCAAAAAAATCGTACTGACTCCAACAGCGGGTACGATGATCCTCTCATCCAAAAACAGCAAGATCGGATCGGTAAAAAACAGCCAGCGCAGCCAAAATAGCAAAAGGGCCGTTGCCAGCGCACTCAGCAAGTACAATCTGCGTATTTTGGACATGAGCTTGGTGTAAAGGACAATGCTTGCGATCAGTGGCAATATCGTTCCACTTAGACTAACTTGAATGGGGGCAAAATAGATTTCCCAGTTAACAAACGTACAAATTAAAAACGCACTGATCACTGCGAGCACTCGTCTGCGTTCCATCTTCATGTTTCGCAGCTGCAAGTCAAAGCTTCCCATCCAGACCAGACACAGCAAAGACCACTGGATGAGGATCGCAACGGTTCCCTCGTTCATGTTCATCTCCTCTAAATGATGGTTGTCTCCCCAAAAGTATGCCTCAACCAAGGAAATTTCATGAATCGAATGCTCGTCCCCTAACTAACGTTGTGCCAGTCTCTCCAATTGCATGTGCCGAAGCCTAGCTCTCTCCGCTGTTTCTCCCGTGATCATAACAGGAGTACCAATCGCGTCTGCCAGACCTTTCATTCCTAGTGCCGTCATCGCCACTCGAATTTGATGATGCCATCTGTCGACGGTAGACAAGCATTCTTCCAGAGTATCGCGTTGAACCAGACGCAGCATTGCCCCCGCCATCCCGACAGCGGACGCGCCTAAAGAAGCGGCTTTGACTACATCGAGTCCATGACGAACACCGCCTGTTGCTATGTACGACATTCCCGGATGACCGACAGCATTCGCTTCCAGCAAGCTCTCCACCGTCGTGAATCCCCAATCCTCAAACATGGCGTGAGGATGTTCACTTCGCATATTTTCGACTTGAGCAAAATTTGTTCCGCCTCTTCCACCCACATCGATTGATCTGATCCCGATTTCTATGAGCTTCTCGATTGATTCCTTCGCCACGCCAAAACCGACTTCTTTGACAATAACCGGCACATCCAGGCTCTCCCTGATCGCTTGAATCCGCTCGAGATAGCCGCGAAAATCCCGATCCCCCTCAGGCATCAACAGTTCTTGCATAACATTCAGATGGATTTGCAGTCCGTTCGCTTCTATCATTTCCACTGCTGCTGTTGCCTGCTCCACTGTCGCCTCTGCCCCAACATTTGCAAACAAGATCCCCTGTGGATGTTCCCTTCTGACAATCCGATAGCTATCCGTAACATCTGGATCACGCAGAGCGGCCATTTG
The DNA here is from genome assembly GCF_000282075.1 of Brevibacillus sp. BC25. Classification (NCBI taxonomy): domain Bacteria; kingdom Bacillati; phylum Bacillota; class Bacilli; order Caryophanales; family Paenibacillaceae; genus Brevibacillus; species Brevibacillus sp. BC25. Next base: position 8,475 of record NZ_AKIX01000010.1, on the reverse strand, counting down.
TGAGCCAACAGCCATAGCCAGATTGCGTTCCCTCGCAATGATCGCCAGTTTTTGATTGATCTGCGTAGTCCCACCAGCTCCACCCGTCATCGCATTAATCATAATCGGTGAGGAGAGTCGCAAGGATGCGATCTCGGTGTCCAGTGAGGTTTCAGCAAACGCTGTATTCGGCAAGCTGTTCGGAACAAAGCTAACATCATCAAAGCTATTCGCACCGTCTCCCCCAGTGACAAGAGCATTTCGAATATGGTCCAGTTTTCTAATCGAACGACGATCCATTGTACCCCTCCTAGACTTTCACTCCCAGAAAAAAGGGATACGCCAGAGCGTATCCCCATGAATCCTACTTTTTATCTTACTTGAACTTGTCTTTCAGATCACCGAACAACTCGCCCAATGTCACGCCCATTGGTTGGTTGTTTTCTTGCGTGAATTGTTGCTGTTCACGCTTGCTCGCACGTTCTGCCTGCTCCACACGGTCTTCTTCTACTGCACGGATACTGAGGCTAATGCGCTGTTCTTGTGGAACAACATCCAAAACTTTTACCTGTACTTCTTGGCCCTCTTTCAACACCTCACTCGGTGTATTCACACGGCGATTTGCAATTTGGGAGATGTGTACGAGGCCTTCGATTCCAGGAGCCAGCTCAATAAATGCACCGAAGGATACCAAACGTTTTACCGTTCCATTCAAAATAGAGCCCGCTTTGAAATCTTCTGCAACGTTCGCCCATGGACCTGCTTGCGTATCCTTAATGCTAAGGCCAATGCGCTCGTTTTCACGGTCAATTTTGAGGACCTTCACTTGTACCTTGTCGCCTTCCTTCACGACATCGGACGGCTTATCTACACGGTTCCAAGCAAGTTCAGATACGTGAACCAATCCATCAACACCACCGATATCCACGAAAACGCCGAAATCAGTCATGCGCTGAACCGTTCCTTCCAATACTTGACCCACTTGGATTTTATCCATAATGGATTGCTTTTGCACTTTTACTTCGTCTTCCAATACCGCTTTGTGGGACAGGATAACTTTATTCTTTTCCTTATCCATTTCTACTACTTTCAAAGCCAATGTTTTGCCTTTGTAATCGGAGAAATCTTCAACGAAATGACGCTCAACCATGGAAGCCGGAATGAAGCCGCGAACGCCTACGTCAACAACGAGTCCACCCTTCACTACTTCTTTCACAGTTGCTTCGATGATTTCACCCGCTTGCATTTTTTGCTCAAGATCTGACCAAGAGGATTCCATCGCTACGGCTTTCTTGGAAACAACGAGCTCTTCTTTCTCGTCGTTTAGCTTGATGACTTTCACTTCGAAAGTATCACCAACCGCTACTACATCAGATACCTTTTCAACATGCAGTGGAGACAGTTCGCTGATAGGAATCAGACCATCGTACTTGTAGCCTAGATCTACAAGCGCTTGTTTGTCCTCAACTTTTGTTACGGTTGCTTTTACGACATCTCCTACGGAAATGGTTGTTGCATCCGTCAAGCTTACGTTCGTTTCTTCCATCATTCAAAAGACCTCCTTAATACCATCCAGTCCCAAACGTCTATGTACAGGTTGTTTACAACCTCACTACATGAAGCGGGAGCATGTATATTTTTAACTGTCGCCTGATGGCTGGCAGTTAGTACTGATGAAGCCAGTAAGTTCCAGCAGATTTAGTATTCGTCCCTTTAGCAATTCTATACCGTTTGCTAAGAGAGATGCTGGTTCCGTAATTGCTTGATGTGCTCCATAATCAGATCGCTCGCTTCCTTCAACGTGTCAGCGCTTGATTTGGCCTCGCGCAGACGAGTCAGATCGATCGGTTTACCGTAAACGATCTTAATGGAACAAAACGGTCGATATGGCCCGATAATGGCTACCGGAATGACCGCGGCTTCTGACTTGAGAGCGAACATCGCCACACCCGGCATCGCCTCCCCTGGTTCCCCTGTTTTGCTGCGGGTTCCCTCAGGAAAGATTCCAAAGATTTTTCCATCTTCCAGCAATTTGAGAGTCGTACGAATGGCCGCACGATCTCCTGCACCCCGTTTGACCGGAAATGCACCGAATTTGGTAATAAGAAAGGATAAGACCGGAATTTTGAAAAGCTCTTCTTTGGCCATGAAATGAACCTGACGCTCGATGCCACTCCCGAGAAGGGGTGGGTCCCACAAAGAAATGTGGTTGGCACAAAGGATCACTGGGCCTTCCTTAGGTATATGTTCACGCCCGATCACTTGCCAACGATAGACAAGCGAAAAAATTATGCGAAAAAAACCTCTGAATAAACGATAGTAACTCAATGGGTTGACTCTCCCGTTCGCTCGCAGATTTGCAAGATGCGATCGACCACCTGATCAATGGTCATTCCTGTTGTGTCTACCAAAACGGCATCTTCCGCCTGGCGCAACGGTGCGACTTCTCTCTGCATGTCCCGTCGATCTCGCTCTTCGATTTCTTTTTCCAGCTCAGCCAAGTCTGTCTGGGTACCTTTTGCGAGTAGTTCCTTCCAGCGGCGTTCTGCACGCTCTTGGATGGAGGCCGTCAGAAATATCTTTACATCTGCATCAGGCAAAACATGAGTACCGATATCTCTGCCATCCATGACGACATTGCCTTGAGTCGCCAATCGTCGCTGGAGCACAAGCATTTGTTCACGTACGGAACCGTAGCTCGCTACAATGGAGGCGTACTGGCTCACTTCTGTGGAACGTATCCAGCTTGTGACATCGATTTCATTCCAGTATACATGTTGCTGTCCGTTTTCCCGAACCAGTTGAATCTTGTTTTTTTGCAAAAGTTCGGAAACTGCAGACTCATCGTTGATAGGGAGCTGATGATGGTGGACTGCCCAAGCAAGGGCACGATACATGGCACCCGTGTCAATGTACACGTATTCCAGTTGTCCCGCTACTTTTTGGGCGACAGTGCTTTTGCCTGCTCCCGCTGGTCCATCAATGGCAATGTTCATTACTTCTCACCTGCTATGTACGTTAGTTCGGATGGGAATAAAACAAGAAAAGCTTCTGTCGAAGCCCTTTCCCATTCTTTGTGTGATGAAAAACGATATTGCGTTTTTCGAATTTGGCTGTGACCACTAGCGGTCTACAAAAAACAATCCAAGACCGTTTTCTATGTTATCTATAATAGTACCATAGTATGGAAGCATGCGCAAACCTTTAGGGCTCTCTGGACACGCCTTCCAAGCGCTCTGTTTCGATTAATACTAGTCTTGCGGGTACGTACTGAATGAGGACTTCGCCTATAGTCAGTACAATCGCACATACGACAATTCCAATCATGATGCCTTTTTCTATCCGTTTGGAAAAGCTGCAAAAACGATCGTTGTACTGGCTGGTCAATAGGGTCACTTCCTCTGATGAAGCGTCAATCCACAACGCCTTTTTTACGAAGCTCTAGCTGTCTCTCGTAACACGCTCTAACCACTTTTGCCCGATCTTGCTCACTGATTTGGGTGAACTTACCCGAAATCCATTGGTGCAAACCTTTTTCTTCCGCCGGTTTTTGTCTGACGATTTCCATCTCCACAAAAGCATGTTGAACCTGTCCATTTTTGTTTGGAAGAGAAATCCAGATGTGCAAGTTGTCTTTTTCTTTCAAATGATAGCTTTCCTCACAGCTAAAAGACAGCCCTCCACCGCTGATATCCAGCGTTCGTGCCAGAAAATGATAGCGTCGAATCGGATCATCCAGTTTGACTGCGATGTCTACCGTGGTGTCAATTCTCAAGTAGTTTCGTCGCTGTGTGCGCACAATTTCCTCTTTGGCCGGCAGTTGCAAAAGCAGAACAGGAATGTGATTGTTTTGCCTGCCGACAATCGCAGAGCGGAATTCATAGCGTGAGCCATCCTCGCCAACATACCAAACCAAGCATTCTGTCCCTGGTTGAAATATCCCAGTCCGTCCAGTGTTTTCGCTGGTTGGCAACTCGATGGAAGCTACATCATCCTTCAAATCAGCCACACGGCTTTTGAAAGTTTGCAGCTCCATTTCTTCTGAGGAACTCGTGAAGTTTAGTCTTATTGTTTGTCCTATTCGTGGAAGCATCATACAGTAAATGTTCCTCTCCTTCCCTATCACCCTTTCCATTATATACCCTATTGTTTCGAATCAGCAAATAGGGAAAGCCGCTAAAAAACTAGCTTTCCCCATGTTTTTTCAAACATTATTGTCCTTCGTTCTGTCCTGATCCCGTTTCCATTTTCACAACTTCTTCTTCTTCTCCATTCATGGCGTTGATGTATACCATGTACGAATTTCCTTCAAAGCTGCCTGTCATTTCCCACGTCAGTACTTCTTTTCCATCGTCTTTCCCTTCGATGAGGGCAAGGCGCTGATCCGTCACTTTTACGCTCGGATTGACTTTTTTCCTTGCTTCTTCTTTCGAGAGACGGGGCTCGGAGAGAATTCTCTTTTTGTGATTAAACAGATACTCCGTTGAGTTATAAGCAGTAACCTCTCCGTTGTCCAACGCAATCTCGACGACCACCCCGTCCGGATAAATTCTGACGCCATCCTGAACTGGCACAAACGTAAAAAGTGCGTTGCGATCGTAGCTGTCAATCTCGGAGACCTGCATATTGTCAAATCCATGGTCGCGCAAGAACACTCGTCCTTTTTCTTCCGCCTGCTTCATGTCCAGCTTTTCCTCGCCAACCCCACGCTCGTTCATCATCCAAACCACTTTACCGCCGCGTTTGGTGACATCGAGGTTAATGCCTGTCTTGTGTCCATTTGGCGTGACACGTACGCTATAAGCCGAGTATTCCTGCCCCTTGCCGTTCTCGTTCACTTCTACTTTCGCATCTCCTGGCTTCAACCCGAGAAACGCCAGTGCATTCTTCTCTGCTTCCTCTTTGGTGGCTGCTTTGCCATCGATCCCTTTGATTCGCTGCTGCTTTTTCTTATCGAGACTCTGTATACCGACGCCCCAGTCTAAATCAGGGTATTCCTGCACTTTTTTCTCAATGGTTTGGAATCCATCGATGATGCTATTGTCCTCTTTGTTTTTATTGGTGGCCAATGCCGTCTCGACATCCATCCACCTCAATTGTTTGTCCATCGCGAGGGTTTGTACCTTGCGCAGATCATCCTGGATATCCTTTGCTTGGGTATGCAGGCTCTTCAATGTCTTGTATTCACTCTGACTCAATGGCTGCTTGTCCAAGTCACGCACAGCGACACGATAGGAAAAATCTGCGACCCTCGACAGCATTTCTTCGGTTTTGCTAAACGCCATCAAGGTCAGTGGGAGTTGTCCGACATCCGCTTGTGCCGCATAGGAAAGCCGCCAAACATTCGTCAAAATTGGTGTCATTTGTCTGCGCGAGTTGACCACCAGCGATTTGCCAAGCTCATCGTGCAGCTTGTCCACATGATAAGTGAGATCGTGAAAAGCTCGTTGGTATGAGTTTTCTGCTTTGATCAGGACCGAGTTCTTTTCATTGTGCTCCTGATATCCCCACACGCCAGCGCCTATTAAGGCAACTAGGGCAATGGGAAATAACACGCGTGCTGTTGCTCCATATACCATCCCTTGCCACTCCTCCTTTGGTTACGCATCCATCATCTGCAGAAGATGTGTTTCCCGATCTTTTTGACCTGCGGCCTGGTCCAAATCCAACCGGATGTTGCTGTATCCGGATTAAAATAGTACGTGCATCCTCCCGACGGGTCCCAGCCGTTTAGTGCATTCTTTACTGCTTTCGTTGCGCTTTCATTCGGTGTAAGCCATATTTGACCATCAGCAACTGCTGTAAAAGCGCGTGGTTCGAATATCACAGCAGAGGGCGTATCAGGAAACGAAGGGCTCTTGACGCGGTTCAAAATAACGGCTGCGACAGCTACTTGCCCTTCAAACGGCTCCCCTCTTGACTCCCCGTAAACAGCATTCGCCATGATTTTCAAATCATTGTCAGAGACCCGTGAAGGATGAAAGCTGGCTTTGGTTTTGGCCGTTTGTTTCTTTTCAGCAGGTGCAGCCATCTGCTCTTCTTGTACGGCAGCTACATTCTTTTCCTTCCAGACAACCTTGTATCCACTCAAGCCCGCTGCTACCAACATCACCAACACACCTGCGATCCAGATTGTACGCACGGCTGAATCCTCCTTGGCATGTATTGAAATCTTTGCATAGTGTTGGTGGAGGAAGAATGGATTATGCATGTAAATCTGGATATAGAAAAAGACCGATGCTATTTGCATCGGCCCACCTAGATTTCTCACGCTTTTTCAGTTGGGAAAGGAAAAGATCAGGACTCGTCAATCCGAAAATGCTTATCGTTGTCACACAGGCATTGCTTGAACCCTGTTTCTATTTGCCCTCCAGGTTCTCGATGACCACGCAGTGTAAACTTTTCTCCACATACATTGCATTGAATTGTCACTTTTGCTCGTTCGGTTTTTAGCACGCACGTCTCCTCCTTACCGTCTATTGTGGACGTGAAGAGAGATTTTTAGAACCGAAATCGTGTGCTCTTTGTACCTTTTTTAAGCCCTGCCACCACAATACGAGCATGAATGGCACAATCACTACCAACCAGTTTTGCACTGCCAAAAAGATCATGTTGTACAGGGCATGCAAGCCGATCGGCAAGGTAATCGACATCCATAAAAAAAGCCGCTCATGTTTGGCGTCCTTGGAAAACTTGGCCCGTCCGAGATAATAGCCCATCCACACCGCAAACAACGCATGGCTGGATACCGGTAGAAAGGCACGCCAGATGGCGATATTCGTTCCGTTGATAATGAGGTAGAACAAATTCTCCAACGTAGCAAAACCAAGTGACACCGCAACTGCATAAACAATTCCATCGTATGGCTCATCAAATTCCAAATGTTTATAAACCGTAAAATAGATGACCATCCATTTAAAAAATTCTTCCACGACAGCGGATTGGAAAACTTCCGCGACAATGCCATCCCGCCAGTTCCATTCATTCTGCATGATGTACTGGAGCACCATAATCGGTACGACCAGCAGCATACCAAAGATAAACGACCGGATCACCATCGAAATTGGTTCCGGTTCGAGACTGTCACGCAGGTAAAAGTAACTTAAGATGGCGATACCGGGGGCAACTGCCGCGCCGATCAAAGCAATCATCTTTTATTACTCCTTTACACAAGACTATTGTTCATCGTACCATGAATACTGGTTGATGAAAACCCGCTACAGGAGAGAGATCATGTCAAAAAAAATTTTGGTAGTGAATACAGGCGGCACGATTGCCATGTCTGTCGATGACTCAGAAGGCGTAAAGCCATTGGATGATCAAGCAGTCAACAAAATCCTTCCTTTTTTAGAAAGATACGCGGACGTCACCATGAAAAATGTACTCAACCTGCCTAGCCCTCACATGACGCCTGCGATCATGAATCAACTGCGACTCGATATTGAGGAAGCCTTTCAACATGATCACTATGATGGCATTGTTATTACCCATGGGACTGATACGTTGGAAGAGACCGCATACTTCCTGGATCTGACTTTGTCGGTCAACGTCCCGATTGTCGTGACCGGAGCCATGCGCAGCAGTAATGAGCTCGGTGCTGACGGTCCCGTCAATCTCATTTCTTCCGTTCGTGTAGCCGCAGACTCCTACAGTTTGAACAAAGGTGTTATCGTTGTTTTTAATGACGAAATTCACGCGGCACGTCACGTAACGAAAACACACACGAGCAATGTCGCTACCTTCCAGTCGCCACAATACGGACCGATTGGAACCATTGCGAAAAAAAGCGTGCAATACCACCATGCTCCATTGGATCGAGAGCATTATGCCATTACCCATGCTGATGCGAATGTGCCGCTGATCAAAGCAGTTGCTGGTATGGAGCCCGCTTGGTTGCAGTTTTTATTGGAGCAGCACATTGATGGACTCGTCGTAGAGGCGTTCGGATTAGGAAATCTTCCTCCCGCTATTATCCCTACCCTGCAGCAACTACTGGACAAAGGCGTACCGATCGTGCTCGTCTCCCGCTGCTACAATGGCCAGGTGCAGGATATCTATGACTATGAAGGTGGAGGCCGCAAACTAAAAGAGATGGGGATCATCTTCTCCAATGGCTTAAATGGGCAAAAGGCTCGTCTCAAGTTAATTGTAACGCTGCAAAAAACACGGACTTTCAAAGAGCTGCAACAGTTGTTCGACCATTAAATAATATGACTACAACCTCCTGGATCTTCAGGAGGTCTTTTTTATCTTTGAAAACATTTTGTACGATGCTGTTGTGGCGGGGAGGAAACAGGAGAAAACGCTCAGATTCTAGGGCCACCCCCTGTGGGATTGACTGCACGACTCCATGCAAAAAGCGAAACCGCGGCCAAAGTTGCCCCTTCAGGATGTGTTTCAGAGGTGGCCGCTTAAGAGCGTGTTTCGCTTTTTGCATGGAGTCTCGGTCGGTTGGTCATAGCCCCGTCAAGTAGACACTAAAAAAGAGAAATTTTT
>NZ_AKIX01000009.1:0-50629 GCF_000282075.1 Brevibacillus sp. BC25 | reverse complement strand
ACCCCTGTATGACAGCGTGAAAGGCTGCTGTGTTAAACCGCTTCACCAACGGGCCAAGTATGATGGCGGATGGAGTGGGATTTGAACCCACGAGACGGTTCGACACCGCCTACACGATTTCCAATCGTGCTCCTTCGGCCGCTCGGACATCCATCCATCGAGCCTGCAAGCGTTCGCTTCGGCAAGAATTAATCTATCATATTGGCAACATGATTTCAAGTGATATTTTGAAAGTTTTCCCCTTGGTCGAGCTCCTTGCAGTGCAAATCAGGCGATTATCTATCGAAACGAAAAAAGGGAGATTGCCTAAAGCAACTTCACGTTCTGTTCAATATGATACAAGTAGTATTCCTTCACAAGACGGAGTGATGTCAGTTGTCAAAAAGAAAACGCCGTTCAGTAGGCTTCCCCTGTTTGTACGGAAACTGGTGTGGGCCTGGATGCTCCGGGCCGGGTGCTCCGATTGATGACGTCGACAGATGCTGCAAGAGGCATGATGATTGCTATCAAAAGCACGGCTATTTTTCTTGTCATTGCGATCAGGAGCTCGTACGCTGCCTTCGAAATAAAGTAAATAACTCAACGGAAAAAGGGAGAATGGCCGGACTCATCTCGAATTTTTTCTCTCGAACAGGATGCTTTCCCAACAATCCCCGCTAGTTATTTCTAAATCGTTTTCCTTGTCAGTTTTCATCCAAAAAACGGTAACAACTTGGACATGAATCAGACATAATTACCTTGTTTTTCCTTGTATTTTTTTGGTACTCTATTGAATGTCCAAGGAGGGTACGCAGCGTGGAATTGCACATACGAACAGACGCCAGTGTGGCGCTGACGTTAAAGAGAGAAATTATTTGTCATGGTATTTCCCGTTTTTATGTCCGTCCATACGATGATGATCAAGTAGAATTTATATTCCTAGCACTATCAGAGCACCAGAAGAAGCTGCTGTCTTATTCACTACGAAATTACAGCTACTGTCTAACATATCTAGCTTAATCGTTCTACGGCCATTTTCCTCCCCTTTTTTTAAAGGGGAATTTTTATTGTTTTTTTTCGATGTACCCAAAACGGCGAACATCGTCTGCGGTCAAGTTATGCAAGGCATTCAAAAATTCGACTTGGAAACTGCCTGGACCTACTCCTGCTGCTTTCTCTGCTGCCAGCTGCGCAGCAACACCGTAGCATACCAATGCTGTAGCACCTGCGATCAGCTTGTCATTTGCAGTGGCTGCAAACGCTCCCATAACAGACGTTAACAAACAGCCAGTTCCGGTCACCTTCGTTAAAATTGGATGACCATTATGGATCGAGTAAGTCGTTTCTCCATCCGAAATCACATCGACCTTACCTGTAATCGCAACGATTGTCCTTAGCTTTTTCGCTGCTGCTCTCGCTAGGTCCGCGACATCTCCACCGGATTCCTTCGCATCTACACCTTTAATCTCCCAACGCTCCCCGATGACATTGGCAATCTCGGCAGCATTTCCTCTAATGAGGGTAAGATCCAGTTCCTGCGCAAGATGTTGACTTGTTTCGGTTCGGTACGATGTTGCTCCCGCTCCCACTGGATCAAACAAAACAGGAACGCCATGCTGATTCGCCGATTTTCCTGCGATCAGCATCGCTTCGATCTCATGCTCATTCAATGTCCCTATATTCAATACAAGAGCTCCAGCGATCTTTGCCATGTCTGCCACTTCTTGTTTGGCATACGCCATGACAGGTGATGCACCAAGAGCTAACAAGCCATTCGCTGTAAAGTTCGTGACAACTACGTTCGTCATGTTATGTACAAGTGGATTTTCCTCGCGCACTTTAATTAGTAATTGCCCGATTGTCTCCAGAATCATGATCGTTACCCCTTTCCTCTTGAACGGCGAATCGTGGAATCATCTTGTACACCTCGATGACTTCCCCTAATATAGAATGCTCTTGCATGACGCCAATGATGATATACGAGTGTTTTAAGAGGGGTAATTCGCGCATGTTAGCTACGATGTTCCACACTTTCCCATCATCATCCGTCACGCTAGCACTGAAGGAGACTCTTCCCGCCCCTTCTTTCAAGATGTTCAAGGCATCAAGGACTCCACATATTTTCATCCGATCATCTGGATGCATGATCCGGTTTTCCTCGACCCATTTTATCTTCATTTCTTCTACTTTTAATGTTTTCCATCGATCGAGGAACTCCCAATCTTTGGAATGCGGAAATATATGCTTCGTTTGCTCAAGGAAGGTGTTGTACTCTCCGTGCAACTGATCTACATAATCATCTACGTCCTCAGAAATCACGCGAATCGAATCTTCTCCGCATGTACGGATGTGGTGAGCCAGGTATTTGAAGGACTCGATCATGTCAAAGTTCCCCCAGCCCCAGGCCTGTTCGCCGAAAACTCCCCCCCGGGTTCGGCATTTTAGGCAGGTGAAGTAATAGTATGTAGGCATATCTGTTCCCCTATCTCCCCTATTTTGTCTCTCTTTTGGTATCGGTTGAGGAAGCAAAGCAATTTATGTTACATTCGAACCTATTTTTTAAACTTCTCACGCAATTTGTTCACATTTTAAATTCTAGTATTTAGTGTGAGTTAAATCGCAAAAGGTGGCTCCCCCAAAATTTTTCAGGAAGCCACTCTTCATTATACTCCTTTTATGGCAATAAGAGGGTTACATTTTGCTACGACTGATGCAAGATTTGCTCCCACAACCGAATCGATGATTTGATCTACATCTTTATAGGCTTGCGGGCATTCATCAAGGATGGAAGCGAGCGAACGGTGATTCACCATGATCTCATCTTCCTGTCCTACGCGCATTGCCTGCTCGAATTGATCGATGGTCACAAGCTCCTTCGTTGCTTTGCGGGAACGAACTCGCCCTGCACCATGACAGATCGAATAAAAGTTTTTGGCTCCGGCGTCCGATCCGACCATGATATAGGACGATGTTCCCATAGAACCTGGGATCAAGGCTGGATGTCCCGTTTCACGGTAAGCCTTCGGATTTTGGAAATGTCCTGCTGGCAATGCCTTCGTCGCTCCTTTGCGGTGGACGAGCATCGGTGTGTTGCGATGGAATTCTTTCAAAGCGTAATTATGCATCAGATCATACAGGACTGGTGTACGCATCTCACTACCAAAAACATCCCGAAACGCCTGCTCCACTGAAAATCCGATCATATGCCGATTCGTTACCGCAAAGTTCAGCGCGGAGTACATCAAATTCAAATACTGTTGCCCTTCCTCGCTTTGGATCGGAGCATATACCAGGCTCGGCTCGGGATTATGGATCCCCCATTTGTACATGGCTTCCTTGAAGCTTTTGGTATAATCACGTCCTAGCATTGCCCCCCACGCACGCGAACCGGAATGAATCATGATGACGACCTGGCCGTCGAACAGTCCCCACGCTTTCGCAATCTCCCTGTTCTCCTCCGCGATGTCGATATGCTGGATTTCAATAAAGTGGTTACCGCCCCCCAATGTTCCCAACTGGCCCCACCCACGACTCCAAGATTTTTGCGGTATTTGCTCCAGGAAGGAATGGTCGAATTCAAATGTGTACTTTTCCACATGCGAGAAAGAACGACGTAAGGTCTCAGGCGCTTCTTCTGTATCCGGAATGTAGTTGCTCGGCAGTCCTTTTAAGCCATGCTTCACGACTTCCTCCAAGCGAATATCTGTAAAATGCGTATTTCCCCGTTCGTTTGTCGGGACGTACGCTTCGATCGCTTCGATTAATGCACGTTTCAGGCTCTTGTCTTTGAGGTCGTCTCGATGCAACGGAGTCAGATGCACACGCATTCCACATCCAATATCTGATCCGACGATGGATGGCGAGACAAATCCATCGGCAAGATTCCAAACCGCTGTCGTCCCAATGCAGGTCCCAACGCCCACATGCGCATCGGGGGTATACGAAAAATAAACATTTCGCGGAATACGCAAATTATTGTCTGCCATTTGATATACGCGTTCACCGAAGCTCGCAAATACTTCGTCATTCGCAAAAACGTGCACATCTCCATGCTCCAGCTTCACTTCACGATGGTTATTTCCATGCAAAATTGTGTTCATCATCCATTTCTCCTGTCTCTCACAGCCTGCGCTGTTTTTCATACCCTTATTTTCCATCCGCGCATGTGGTTTGAACATGGCAAAAGTATTACGAACCTCTTTTTTCATTGACTTCTCTTCAGCCTCTTCGTAATATGAGGACTAATTTGGAAATAAATGACGAGTGAATAAGGATGAATGTAATGGCACGCGAAAGCTTTGACAAAGAGCTGCAATTGCTCCGTCTCCTGTTTTTGACCGCTGGTGCCTACAATCGGCAGCAGTTAGCCGAGCGGCTCGGGATCTCCGTTCATACGCTTGATAAAACGATAAAAAAGCTGAAGGACATCCAATCGACCTTTTATCAGCATGTCGGCGATGAGGAGAAAAAAGAGTATTACGCGCAGCTTCGTTACAACTATTTTGAGGTGACCGACAATTTCTTGATGTTTTTGTACCATGCAAAATCATTGAAGGATTCGGAAGTAGAGCGACTGTCGCACATCTTGGAAAAGCTCAGACAACAGCCTCTCTCCATTAAAGGCTTGCTGGATACGTTTGTGGACACAGAGCCCGATGAAAAAACGATTCGCCAGGACATGAAGTACCTCGAAGAGATTGGCGTGATTAAAAATGTTAGTGAGGTCAGACCATACGTTTATCATTTCGACGGTGAGCTACTGGACTCGCTGACGGACGACGAGCTATTGGATCTGTATGATTTCATCGATTTCATGGCCAATACACAGCTGCCGGCCGTCCCTGGTTATCTTCTGCAAGAAAAAGTGAAGCGTTATCTCAAATTTCGCTTGAAGCTAACCGATGCATCTGCGTTTTTATACAAATATCATTTCGTCTCACGTATTCTCGATGAATATCAAGCTTTGCTTCTCACGGAAGCCATTCGTCAGCGAAAAATCGTTGAATTTCACTACTACACGCCCAAACGCCTAAAGTTTTACGATTCCCAAAATACGAATCCGGCTTTCCAACGGGATACATCGGGGCGACATCAAAAAGTGATTCCACTCCGGGTTATTTTTGATCATCAATACGGCAGATGGTACTTGCTGGCACAAGGATGCGGCAATGGTCCGCTGCGCAAATACCGTGTGGAAGGTATGACCAAGCTCGTAACAGGTAGGTCCGTTACGCCGGAAATCTTCTCTTCCTTGCAAGCAAGTGCGGATGAGCGCATTGCCCATAGTTGGTTGATTGATACCGGAAAACTCGTAACCGTACGCCTTCGCTTTTTTCAGCCTAGGGATACGCCTCATTCCTTTATCCAAGAGCGAGTGGAGGCACAGGGGCAATGGGGGATTGTGACAGAGGAATCACGGGAAAGCTTTGTGTACGAGATAAACGTGAACAGCACGATGGAAATTACACCGTGGATTCGCAGCTTCGGTTCAAGCGTCGAAGTTCTTGAACCGCTGTTTCTTCGCAAGCAATTCCAAAAAGAATGGGAGGAGCTGCTCGCCTACTATGAATCTGTTTGATAAGATACATAATTACCAGCTAGTGACACGGCTAGATGAAGCGGGGGTTTATCCGGTTACCTCACACGAAAAAGCGTGGCTGGCCCTGATGCTGACGAATCCGTCTGCGGCAGAAATTTTCGAGCCCGCTACACTCGATAAGCTTCACCGTTTGACACACATGCCAGAAAGTGAATCGACCGAACAAGAACGATTCGTGGAAAAAGCGCAAACACAGGCCAAGCAGCTCTGGAGTCCACTCGTGCGAACACTGCGGCGAATCATTCTCGGCAAGAATCACATAAAAATAACCGCAGCCACGAACAAAGGCCCGGTTTTTCGCAATCAACGAGGGGTTCCCTACAAGCTGGAATATTCACTTGCTAAGAAGGCCTGGTACCTGATTTGGCTAAACATGTCTTCCAATCGCCTGATCACGACTCCACTGCATCTCATTCGCTCCGTCGATGAGATTTACATAGAAGATGCATGGTATGACAGTTTTTTGCCGACTATTTCGGAACAGATCCAACAGCGCAAGCAGATGGCAAAAATTGTGATCATTCGTCGTTACAACGCTGAGCTCCAGCGCATATTGTACGCCTTTTCCTGCTTTGACAAAGAGGTCGCTTTTGATCCAGAATCACAGGTGTATACGATCACCCTGCACTTTCTATCTGACGAGCAGGAGTTTATTTTATCGCGCATTCGTTTTCTCGGCCTGCGGGTCAAAGTAGTAGAAAACGATCAACTCAAACAGCGAATGGCAGAGTCAGCAACGAACGCCTTGGCAAGATATACAGAAACTCCACTTTGATTGTCCCAAAAAATCAGGAAATCATACCCTATTCGATTTCCTGCATTTCCCTTATTATAGTTCAGGTGAGATAGTAGCTAATCCAAGGCAGAGGTAGAAATGATGAAAACAACATGTAAAAAAGCGTCTCTCATATGTGGGCTATGGCTTAGTCTGTCATTGCCATTTATTACGGAGCCGGCGCAAGCAGCAGGCGTCATCCAGGCAAAAGTGGTTGCAACCTCTCTGAACGTTCGCAGTGAACCAGCTCCCAATGCTTCTGTTGTCGCTACCGTACCGTATGGAGCGGTCGTGACGATTACCGATGAAGCATACGGTTGGGCAAAAATTAGATACAATCAAAAGGTAGGCTGGGTCGCGGGGTATTACTTGCAAAAAGGAGCGGTAACAAGTGCAGGTTCAGCTTCATCACCAGCCAATACAGCCACTGTCAAAAGCAAGCAAGGAACGGTTTTGGCCGATTCGCTTCGAATGCGGAAAGGGCCAAGCACGAGCCATGAGATTATCCTTTCGCTGCCCAGAGGAACCCGTGTAGACATTTTGAAAAAGCAAGGAGACTGGATCCAGGCGCGGACTTCCAATGGACAAGCAGGCTGGGTGTCTGCGACGTATATTGGCGATGCCAAGGCCAACGCTCCAGTGTCCAAAGGCTCCAAAACGCCAGGCTTAAAAGGAAAAGTCATCGTCATCGACCCGGGACATGGTGGTTCTGATATCGGGACACAAGGAACCAAGTGGAATAGCATGGAAAAAACGTTGAATTACAAAACGTCCATGCTGCTTGCCAGCAAACTGCGACAACGCGGTGCGCAAGTCTACATGACGAGGACAAGTGACACAGAAAAGCCTTCGCTATCGCAGCGTGTCGTTTTTAGCGAATCCAAGGCGGCAGATGCCTTCATCAGCATCCATTACAATTCTTCTCCGAAGCCAAATAGCGGGACACTTACGTTTTATTATTCGCAAGACAAAGATGAGCCATTAGCTCGAGCGATTGAGTCTCGCTTGGCAGGTGGCATTGGTTTAAGAAGCAACGGCATTTCATTCGGCAATTATCACGTCCTGCGCGAAAACGATGATCCATCCGTCTTAATTGAGCTTGGCTTCCTATCGAATCCAAAGGATGAAGGTATCGTCCGTACATCGTCCTATCAGGACAAAGCTGCACAGGCGATTACAGAAGCTCTGGCTGATTACTTCGGTCGATAATCGTACGGCTGGACACTGTAGGAGAACAGCTTCCGCTCGAATTTCCCTTTGGCACCAATGATCTGATACCAGGTCTCTCCGATCAACAAGTCGGTTGCGAAATCTTTCTCCAGCAGATTGGTAATCATCTCTATGACCGCTTTCTCATTGTCTTTTTGGATTTTCAACGACAAGGCCAGGACGAAATACGCCTGGTCTTCTTCCATTTCCAACAAATGCAGACGGGCTGTACCACGACGTTTGGCGTTAAAACCATCAATCACATTCGACAGACCTTTTTTTGCCTGTACTTTATACTTTGTCGCTTCCCTCCAAGAGGAAATAACCGCATCGTACAACGAAAACGTCAGGATGAAATGGCTGGCGAAATCCTTCGGGTCAAAAGGCTCCGGTCCCATTTGCTTCTCATCCGCTGGTATGACGACGAATGCTTTGTAGTTGCTAAAAAACGGATCGCTCATGGCAGGTCCTTTCCTTGGATATTATCTGTGTTGGTTAGTATCCACTAGGAAAGCAGGATATTATGTACAAAAACGGTCATAAACGTTCAAAAGACCAAGTCGACATGAAAACCGACTTGGCCTTTTGCTTGCTTTTGTATAGGCATGTTTTTCAACTGAATATCTACTCATTACCGGTGGGTCATCGAGACGCTTCCATGCCCGTGCTCCTCTTCCATGACCTCCATTCCTGCACCATGATTGACGGTCCAGGTGATGACTTGGCTGGAAATGACAACGGCCAAAATGGTATACATCATCTCTTTCATCGGTACGAACCAGAACGACATGCAAAGCACAATGACGTCCAGTAAAAGAAAGACCGTACCAATGGACAATCCCGTGTACTTACTGATCAACAGGGAGAAAATATCGTCTCCACCTGTCGCAGCTCCATAGCGCAGAACCAATCCGGTACCCAGCCCGGTCAATACACCGGACAAGACAGACGCCAGCGGCATCATTCTGCTCATATCCATGACAATCGGTGAAAATCGTTCAAACAAATCGTAAAACCCGGTAAAAGCAAGTGATGCAAAGATCGTGTCCCAAATGAACTGGCGGCCTCTTACTAACCAAGCAACCAAAAACAGTGGGATATCCAGCAAAAGCATCACCATCGCTGGCGACAAGTCAAAGGCGTATTTCGCCAATAACCCCAAGCCAACAAACCCACCTTCAGATAAATGGTTCTGAAAGTTAATGTGATAATACGCAAAAGCAAGTAAACAAGCTCCAAACAAAATCATACTGTAACGCTTAGATAACTGCAGCGCTCTCTTCATCATGGTTTCCTCGCATTTTTGTCGGTTTAGGCACAGACGACCAACCGACTACCGAGGAACATCGCAAGTATAAGTCGCTACTCATACAAAGGGCCTCGCTTTCGTAGTAGATTAGTCGTCTTCAGTGACGATCGACTACTACGAAGCTAGATGTAGGAGAGGTCAAAACGTTTCCAGATCGTCCTATGGGGACGCATGGTATCCTGATCCCTTCCATGGCTTTTCTTGTATTATACCATAAAAAAGGTGAAAAGACGACTCGAAAGCGTCTTTTCACCGAGTTAAAATCGGAAAGCTTGTCCTTTTAGCTCCACCGGAATCCCTGCTGTGACAAGAAAAACTTGATCGGCAACCGCTGCCACGCGTTGATTCATCAAGCCCGCTAAGTCACGGAACTTACGGCCCAACGGATGTTGTGGGACGAGTCCGTCGCCTACTTCGTTTGTCACCAGCAAAACCGTCCCTGGGTAGTCTTTTAGCTTGTTTACCAGCACATCAACCTGCTGGAGCACTTGCTCAAACGGCTGCTCCTCTCCATCATGCAGCAACCAATTGGACACCCAAAGGATCAAGCAATCAACCAAAATCACTGTCTGCTGTTCTTGTATGTCCTTTTGTGCTCCCAGCTTCGCTAGCCACTCTGTCAATGCGTACGGCTCCTCGATCGTTTGCCAAGGAAAGTTGGACTGCAAGCGGCGGTCGCGATGGTGCAAGATCCGCTCTTCCATTTCCTCATCAGTGATTGGTGCGGTCGCGATGTAAACACCCGAGGAGCCCAAATGAGCCGCGTATTTTTCGGCAAACGTGCTTTTTCCGCTGCGTGCTCCGCCTGTAATAAGTACGATCATGCTTCTGTCTCCTTAAACAACCTCTTATACTTGCGATTGCAAAATAATTTGCGGCAAATGATGGACAGGATGCTCCATGACAATCGGTCTGGTTCCGTATACAGCCTCTATTCTGTCGCTTTGCAAGATGTCTTTTGGCGCGCCGACGCTTATCTGCTTTCCTTTATGCAGCATCAAAATACGATCGCAGTATAGGGAGGCCAGATTCAGATCGTGCAGCACAGCAATGACCGTCACCTGCGTCGTTTTTTGCCATTTTCGCACGATGTCCATGAGTTGAATCTGGTACCCGATATCGAGGTAAGTCGTGGGTTCATCGAGCAACAGCACCTGAGGTCTTTGGATCAATGCCTTCCCCAAAGCTACGCGCTGCTTTTCCCCACCACTCAACTGATCCAGTGTGCGCTCTTCCAAATGGTCAAGACCGAGCATCTGTACGATTTCATCAATGAGCGATGCGACATCCTGCTTCTCTTCCCCTAGCCAATTTTGGTAAGGAAAGCGACCCATCTCCAACACCTCTCGGACACGAAAACCGACTGGCGGCAGACCCTCTTGCTCCAAAACAGCCAGTATTTTGGCAAGCTCTTTGCGTGGATATGAATGAAGCTTTTTCTCTTGAAGCAAAATGTCTCCTGCATCTGCCTTGATGACGCCTGAAATCATTTTCAGCAAGGTGGATTTACCGCTTCCATTCGGTCCGATGATGCCAAAAAATTCTCCCTTGTCCACGCAAAAATCGATGCCGTGCAAAACAGGCGTATCTTGATACGATTTTTGCAAGTTGCGCACATTGATCATTGCTTACGTTACCTCTTCCTAAAGCGTTTATTTTGCTTCAATAAATAGGCGAAAAACGGTGCTCCCAGAAATGCTGTCACGACACCCAGCGGGATTTCCGTTGGACTCAGCAGCATTCTGGCAAGAGTGTCGGCCCACAGCACATAAATACCACCACAGATCGCAGCCATCGGAAGTAAAATACGATGGTCAGGACCAACCAGCATTCGGACGAGATGCGGTACCACCAGGCCAACAAACCCGATAATTCCCGCGATAGAAACCGCCGCTGCAGTCAGGAGAGTCGAGACGACCAGAACCACCAGCTTCGTGCGATCCACATGCACGCCGAGATGCGCAGCCTGCCGCTCCCCCAACGCAAATAGGTTTAAGGAACGCGCATAGCTAATGAGCACCATGCCTCCGATGATCAAGTACGGAATCAAGACGTACGTAAAGGCCCAGCCGCGAAATGACAGGCTGCCCATAAGCCAGAACACGATCTCATTAACCGTCTGGTCAGATAGCGACACCATAAAGGAAACGAGGGAGCCGAGAAAAGCCTGCACCACTACCCCAGACAAAATCAGGGTCTCCGTTTGCAGCTTTCCTTGCGTGTTCGCGAGTCCAAGTACGATCCATAAACTGAGCAGTCCCGTAAGAAAAGCGACGACAGGCGTGCTCCATGCACCCAAAAAGGTGATTTGCAAGCCAAAAAGGATCAAGAAGGCTGCTCCGACAGCAGAACCGGATGCCACGCCCATCGTAAACGGATCGGCGAGCGGATTGCGCAAAACTCCCTGAAAGCCCGCTCCCGCAAGTGACAAGCAGGCCCCAATCAAGACAGCCAATACAACGCGTGGAAAACGAACTTTCATGACAATTTGCTCAGATGACTCCGGCCACGTTACGGTGATCCACTCAGACAAGCCCGGGATTTGATGGAGCAGGATGAGCCATACTTGCGAGATCGGGAGGTGTGCCGCCCCCATCGAGATGCTGATGACTATTGATGCCAGAAGGACGAGACCGCTGACTCCTCCCCATATGAACAATCGTTTCTTCATTTTATTTCACCAAGTCAGGGTAAATCGCCTTGGCTACTTCGATCAAGCCTTGTGTAATACGCGGACCAGGACGGGACAAAATATTTTGGTCCATGCCAAAGATTTGTTTTTCACGAATTGCCTTCATTTTATCCCAGCCATTACGCTTGGCGATCATATCCTCCAGCTTGACGCCAGTCTTTTCATCGGTAATTCCGCTCGCATACAAAATGACGTCTGGATCGTTTTGCAAAATCTTTTCTTCACTGATCGGATTCCATCCCTCGGTGTCGGAGGCAATGTTTGTCGCCCCAGCCAGTGTGATGAGTTCGTCCATGAATTCGCCTTTTCCGACTGTCCACCCTGGGGAAAATTCCAGGTATACCTTTTTCTTCTCTTCCGGTTTTACATTTTTCACTGCTTCTTGAACGTACGCGATATCCTTCTTCATTTGCGCGACGACTTTTTCGGCTTGCTCCTGTGTGTTGGTGATAACGCCCATCGCCAAAACATTGTTTAGGATGTCGTCCATCTTTGTCGGATGGGTAATATAGACTGGCATTCCGAGAGATTTGAGCTTGTCAGCCACTGGCTTTTCCATCGAAATCCCACCAACGACCATATCCGGCGTTTGAGCGAGAATCGCTTCTTCATTTGGTTTGACGACTCCGCCAATTTTCGGCTTTGCCTTCGCCGCATCTGGATAATCATCATAGTCTGAGACAGCTACGATCCGATCTTCCAAGCCTAATGCGAACAAAATCTCTGTCTCGGCAGGTGATGTCGAGACGATTCGCTCAGGAGCTTTTGCAAAGATTACTTCTTTTCCTGTCGCATCCGTAACTGTCAACGGATACGTTGTTTGTTTTGCAGGCTGCTTGGCCGCATTCTCTTGTGGTGCTGTCTGCGGTGCACTTGTTTGTCCACCTGGTGCTGGCTGACTGTTATCGTTACCCGCACAACCCGCGAGGCTCGCCGCAACTAGTAGTGGGATCATGAATCGCAATGAACGTTTCATATGTAGAACTTCCTTTCTGCATGTCTGATTGACTGTACCTTCCAATAAAAAAATCGACCCTTGCTTCCATTCGGAAATCAAAGGGTCGGCACCTCAGGGCAAACAGACAGGATGGTCTGCTTCCTGAAATAGGCCGATCCTTTCCGCGAAGGCAACAGGCACTAAAACAAACAGGCAGGTCTCCTGGCTTACGGCTGAGGAACGAGCCGATTTACAGTGGCGGGACCGCGTCGGATTTTCACCGACTTCCCTTTTCACCCGATCTTTTTGTTAAAAAGACGAGGCACCTATTTGTTGTTACGTTTGAAATTGTCACAGTCCATGACTCATCCTACATCATAGCATTCCTTGGATGAAAAAAGAATGACAAACACATAAGCCAATACTTTCTTGCCTCCTAAAAATGAAAAACGCCTGAACAAAAAGTTCAGGCATATGTAAAGCTTTTTGGAGGCTATTACCCTCGTTTGTGCAAATAATCTAGAATGCCCATCGAGCATACTTGTAAATCGAGCTTGAGTACCTCGAAAACTTCGTGGTCACCACTGATGCCTTGTGACCGTAGATGATCCGAGACTCGTTCAAATAACTTACGAGACAGTTCGTCATAGGTTTGCCCAGCAGCAATCGTTGATTCTCCTTCCGCCACAAACACGGGGAGCCACTCACGTATTTGGCGGTACACGTCGTCTACCTGCTCTGACATCCCAAAATGACCAAAGTAAATCCGACTAAGCTTCCGCGCTTCAAAACGACTTAGAGACGCTAACATGGCATCCGGGTCAAACTGATTCGGCGAAGTAGATGGCAGCACGAGGTGTATGCCATCCTTTTTAAGCTGTGGATAGAGTACCCCTGCGGTATCACCTGTGAACATGCCACGGCTTACTGGATCGTAGATGCTAAAGTGATGATTGGCATGCCCTGGCGAATCCAGAAACTCCAACACGCAATTCTCTCCGATCTTTAGTGTATCCCCATCCCCGCGAATCAAAATCCGCTCCTCGAGAACCGCCTCAATCGGATCAAACAATCGATCAAAATCATCATGATACACCGCTCTCGCCCCTGCGATCAGTCGGCTCGGATCTACGAGATGACGTGCACCTTTCGGGTGGACGACAACCTTTGCGTTCGGACAATCTTTCAGAAATAGTCCTACTCCTCCTGCATGATCCAAGTGAATATGCGTCACGATGATGTATTTTACTTGTTCCGGCGTATAGCCGAGCTTGGCAAGACCGGCCTTGATGTATGGGACGGAGGGGCTTGGCCCTGTTTCGACCAATGTGAGTTCCTCTTCCGCGATCACATATGTCCCCGTGCGTTCCGCCCAGCCCATATCGAAACCGTCTATTAAATGGATGCGTTCCCCTAAGTAAATTGGCTGTGATGATTGCATGTAAATGCTCCTCCTTTTCAAAGGTCATTTTGTAGCGCGAATATTTACACTTTATCACCTATTTTGGACTACTGGGAAAAACAACACAAATTCTTCATATTTTTATCGTAATATGAGGGGAGCAAAAACAATTCCATTACCTGGAGGGGTGCAAAATGGGTCAGCTTTTTTCTGAGTTAAGACCTGAGCATGAGAAGTTTATCAAGAAGCAACGGATGTTCTTTGTTGCCTCTGCTCCTTTGGATACAGATGGTCACGTGAATCTTTCACCGAAAGGGTACGATTCTTTTCGCATCATATCGCCTACGGAGGTCGCCTATTTAGACCTGACTGGAAGCGGAAATGAAACCAGTGCACATCTACAGGAAAATGGCAGGATTACTCTCATGTTTTGTGCATTTGAGGGCCCCCCTCTCATCATGCGCCTATTCGGCAAAGGAACGGTTATTCTCCCAGATTCACCTCGGTGGGATGAGCTCGTAAAAGACTTCCCGCTTCTGCCCGGTGCTCGTCAAATCATTACCGTAAACGTACAGGAAGTTAAGACTTCTTGCGGCTGGGCTATCCCCTTCTATTCCTACTCAAAAGAACGCGACACCCTTCAGAAATGGACTTTGGCTAAAGACGAGGAGGAACTGCTTGATTATCAAAAGGAAAACAACGTAGTAAGCATGGATGGATTGCCAACACCCTTGGGACAAAAGCTTTTTCCCGCAGTAGGTGGGGATAACTAAGCGTAAACGCAAAGAAGCTGCCTTGCTCGCAGCTTCTTTTTTTGAAACCTCTTTATTTGCTCGTATAAATGACCACTGCATCTCGGAGAAACTCGGCAACACCAGGCTGCTCCTTGTCATAGTAAGCTGTGAAGCGCGGGTCATCGACATACATCTGGGCCACACCTGCGTGCGCTTCCTTACTGTAGCTGTCCCAATAAAAGCTCAGCCATTGACGGTGAAGATCAGCTGCTTTTTGCGCCAATTCATGAGCAGGATCACCTGTCGAAAAAGCCTGCGCCAACGTCTCGTGCAGCTCTGCGTTTAATTTCTCCAGCCCGGCATACTGTTCTTCTGACATGCCTTTGACCTTCTGATTCGATTTTTCGATTTGGTCATTTCCGTATTTCGCTCGAATTTCTGCCCCGTACTTCTCTTCATTCTCATCAATCATTTTTTGTTTGAAGCCTTCGAATTTTTGTTTGTCACTCATCGTTTTGGTCCCCTCTCTTTGTGCTAATGTCAAATCGACATTGGCGATTAACGCATCCAATTGCGCACGCCTTTCCAGGAGCTTCTCGCGGTGCTCCAGCAGTGCCCGTTCAGCATCAAAGGTTGGTGAATCCAGGATCTCCTTGATCTCCTCCAAGCTCACCCCCAGCTCGCGGTAAAAAAGGATTTGCTGCAATCGATCCACCTCTTGCTGTCCGTAAATGCGATACCCTGAAGAATTGATTCTCGCCGGCTTGAGAAGATCAATTTCATCGTAGTATCGGAGCGTCCGGGTGCTGACACCCGCCAGGAGTCCTAGCTTTTGCACCGTATATTCCATGTTCATTCCTCCTGACAAATTGATCGTACACATTTACGGACCGTCAATGTCAAACACAAATTCCTAAAAAATTGGCGTTACTCTATTTTTATTATTTGTTAAAATATAGGAAGGACATTACAAAGGGGGTTATGCGATGCTCTATGTCATCGGCTTTATTGTAGCCATACTTGGTGCTGGCTGGGGATTGACAGGGCTGCTCAGTCTCAAAGCCAGAGACAAACATGCCATCACCCATTACTCTGACGATGCTTACGCCCAGCAAACCTTGTTCCAAATGCACAACAACCCTACCCAAGGAATGTAAAAACAAAAAAATGGCTGCCAGCATCGTGTGCATGGCAGCCACTTTTCTTTTTTACAGAGCTTGGAACGTATCAGTCAATACCGGTACGATTTGCTTTTTACGGGAGACAACGCCCTTCAGAACGGCTTTGTTGTCTACCAATGTTACTTGGTACGCTTTTTCTACTGCTTGCGTTGCGCTACCAAGAGCGATCGCAACAGAATCGTTGTTCAAGATATCCGTTACAACAAACACGAACAAGTCCAGACCTTTTTCAGCGATGTTTGCATTCATAGCCGCTTCCAGTTCGCCTTGGCTTGCGAGTACATCATTTACATCCACTGCATTTACTTGTGCGATTTCTACTTTCGCATTGCCCATTTGGAACTCTTTTGCATCCAATGTGAGCAGTTGTGCGATTGTTTTGTCGCTCAGGTCTGCGCCTGCTTTGAGCATTTCCAGACCGTATACTTGCAAATCAACACCCGCGATTTCAGCCAGCTCATGAGCAGCAGCTACATCTTGCTCTGTGCATGTTGGAGATTTCAACAGTAATGTATCAGAAATGATCGCGGAAAGCATCAAGCCCGCCATCTCTTTTGGAATGTCTACGCCGTTTTCTTTGTACATTTTCTTCAAAATGGTTGTCGTGCATCCAACTGGCTCTGCACGGAAGTAGAGAGGATTGCTCGTCTCAAAGTTCGCAATACGGTGATGGTCGATCACTTCTACCACTTGCACTTGCTCAATGTCATTCGCGCTTTGTTGGCGCTCGTTGTGGTCTACTAGGATGACTTCATTTACTTCATTCGCCACTGTTTCTACGAGGCGCGGCTCTTTTACTTGGAAGTAATTCAACACAAATGCTGTTTCACTGCTGATTACACCCAGGCGTACAGGCTCTACATTCGCGCCCAGTTTTGTTTTCAAGTCAGCGTACACAAGTGCTGAACAAATGGAATCTGTGTCTGGATTTTTATGACCGAAGATTAATTTTTTTTCCATCATCCATACTCCTTAATCGTAATTTGGCGTCAAAATTATACCATAGCTTAGAGGATATGCCCAAGATACATTATAGGTTCAAATTGGATCGTTGGAAATAAGGTTTTGAAGATCATCCGGAAAAAAATGGGAGGCGAAGTGAAATGAGAGTGGCAGCTTTGTATGACATTCACGGGAATGTACCTGCTCTACATGCAACATTAGCAGAACTCGAAGTTGTGAAGCCTGATCTTATTGTCATCGGGGGTGATATGATCTCAGGCCCGATACCCGTCCAAACACTTGAAATACTCTTCCAATTGGATACACCGGTGCAATTCATCCGTGGTAATGGTGATCGTGAAGTCGTCCTCACTTTTGACGGTGAGGCTCAGGCCTTGGAAATGTCCGATTCTGTGCGAGAAATCACGTCATGGGTTGCGGAGCAATTGAGCCGCTCTCATCGTGACTTTCTGTCGCAACTCCCTCTTACGTACACGTTAACACGAGAGAATGATGAGGACGTACTATTCTGCCACGCCATTCCCACCAATGATGAAGATATTTTCACTCCCCTTACATCGGATGCGATCGTTGCCACTTACTTCGAGGGGACACAGCAGCGAACGGTCATCTGTGGACATACACATGTCCAATTTGAACGTCGACTTGGCGAGCTGCGTATTCTCAATGCTGGAAGTGTGGGCATGCCGTTTGCCGACGAGAATGTCCGAAAAATACCTACGGCTCAAGAAGCAATGGAATTTTTGGAGGCCGTCGCACGAAAAAACCGACCCTCTACTTATTAAAGGGTCGGTTGAGAAAGATAGCGGAATCGATTAATCGTCCCAGTCTACATCCAGTACAGCGCCTGTCGTAGCGGAAATCTCCAAATCCACTTCCTGTCCTTTAGCTGTTTTCACTTCCACTTCATACACATAGTGGTTATCGTCAACATCCAGCTTGATGGATTTGATGTTGCCGCTCACTTTAGCCAAAGCGATTTTTTTCGCTTGCTCTACACTAATTTTCACTGGTTGGTTTTTCCACTTATCGTCGTTGTCGTCGTCATAATCATCGTCATCATCGTGGTCAACTGTTTGCCACACATCTCCAGTCATCGCATCGACGTACACGTCAATCTCTTGATGCTTGTTTTTGATCTCTGCTTTGTATACGAGGAAACCGTCCTCTTCATCCAGCTTCCACTCCGTAATGACACCAGACTGTGCATCCCGAACTTTTTTCAGTGCTTTTTCAGGCGTGATGCGCACGAGCTTCGCCCAGTTGTGTTTCACATCATCGTCGATTTGCAGGTATACGGTAGAAGTGTTCTTTTGCGGTACGCTGTAGTATTGGTTGCTATGTGCAAACGCTGTTACGCTGAGGCTCCCTACAATCAGTGCTCCTACCATGGTCATGACTACTTTTTTCATATGATCTCGCTCCTTTTTTCGACTGGTTTTGTTTGATCTCCTTTATCATAAAAAGGACAGATGAAGGAAAAAAAAGAGAGAGATTAGAAATTGATGAGAAAATAGATGAGACCTCTCACAGAATTCATGTTTGCCGGTGAGCCACAGCGATTAACAAAAAGAGCGAGTGTTTTCTACTGGCAAAAATGATCCATTCCGGCTGTAAATCGACGTAAATGAAACATCCGCGCTTTTGCGTGCTTTCCGCCTTTTTCCGTATAATAAAAGCAATCGAGAGGACAACCGTCGACTCGATCACATACGAAAGAGAGCGTGAATGACAGTGTAATACATATCGTTTCTAACTACTTTCTATTTTTCTTACATGAGAAGGAGAAACGATTTTTCCGTGGAATCACCACTTTTGAAAAACATCTTTTTTTGAATCTATTTTCTCGTCACCATGCAAACGGTCGTCATGTCGGTTATGACCTTGGAAGTAAAAAACCCAGCACGTATCCAATTGACTGCACAAGCAACCCAAGCTATCACCTATGCCTATACAGAATCAGGCAATCGGAAATGAAAAAAGGCACTCTACTAATCTTGTAGAGTGCTTCTTATATTTCTGCTAGAACCATTCATGTGAAAAAGGAGTGACAGCAGGAATGGTTACGAACCTCGGGGAGAGCTCGGTAGGCGCTTGTATCGAAATTCTCAGAATGAGCAGTAGCAAATTTCTATTTTCCGAGATTGTTCTTAATGGCTTCCAATCCAGCGATTTCTCCCAGGAAGAACGTATCGCCCGCGAGTGTATCCATCGTGTATACATGGTTGTTTTTCACTGCTTTGAGGTTTTTCCAGACAGGATGATCCTTCCAGATATGAATCAACCCTTCCGGCTCCTCTGCTTTTGCCGAACGGCGGTTCTCAGCAATAAAGATATGATCGGGAGCGAGCTCACTCAACGCCTCGATTCCGATACGCCCCCCAATCTTTCCATCCTCGGGCAATCCTGCTATCGGTGTTAGTCCCACTTCCTCATAGTAAATCGGGAAGTTTTTGGGATGCATCACCGTAAAATCCTTGCCATTGGAAACGAGGAATAGCACCGTTTCTCCTTTATGCTTGTCTGCTATTGCTTTTGCTTCGTTTTTCAGCTTATCAAAATCGGCCAAAACTTGCTTCGCCTTATCTTCTTTGCCAATAACTTCAGCTATTTTCATGAGGCGGGTGGGTGCATCCACTGAGAAATCAATGACGATCGAATCAGCCATTTTGTTGAATTCTTCAAATCTGGAGCCTTTTCCGGTGCTTGTCATGACAATAACCTCTGGGTCCATCTCCAATAAAGTCTCCAAGTTCGTTTTTCCACCCAGATCCTTCACTGTTTTACCTCCCGCATACTTTGCAAAAATTGGTGACTTACTTTTCGTCGACTCAAAGCCTTCCGATACAATCGGAGCAAAATCTAGCACGAGGAAGTAATCTGTTCCCATGATATCGACAGAAGCGACACGCTCCGGCTTTTTCTCCAGTGTGACCTCCCCCATCGCATGCTTGATGGTTCGAGGATACACTGGCTCCCCTGTCCCTTTTGTATCGGGTTGTGATGCTCCTGCCTCAACCGTTTGCGTTTTATTGTTAGCGTTTGTGTCTGTAGTCGACTGTCCTGCTCCGCAACCCGCTACGACGGCTGCGGCTAAGATTACGGACAGAATGCCTGATAATTTCTTTTTCATATGGATTGAACTCCTTTTTTCATCTCCTGCTTTCAAACATGACCTACCCTTTTGTCCGGATCAACAAATACAGAAAATAGGGCCCCCCAATGAGGGAAATGACTATACCCGCTGGTACTTCTGTAGCTGGCATGATGCTTCGCCCTATCGTATCCCCGGCCAATACGAGCAATGAACCGACAAGAGCCGTAATGGGCAGCATGTATTGATGCTGGGGTCCGACCAATCTGCGCGCGATATGCGGGCCGAGCAAGCCGATAAAGCCTATGCCTCCACCTGTCGCTACACTCGACGCAGCCAGACCAACCGCTCCCGCCATCAAGGCAAGTCGCTCCCGTTGAAGAGATACGCCCAGACTTGCTGCAATTTGTTCGTTCATACTGAGCAGGTTCAGCACATTTGCCTTCCGATATACGTACGGCAGCAGAATCACCACCCACGGCAAAAGTGCCAGCACGAACTTCCAATTGGAACCCCACAACGATCCCATTTGCCAAGTGACGACAAACTCGAGGTTTCGCGGATTCAACTGAAGTGTCAAAATAATGCTGATGGCGCTAAGTCCCGCGCCTACTGCAATCCCTGTAAGCAAGAGACGGGTAGGAGATATGCCGTGCCCCTTCTTGTATGCAAGCATATAGATTATGGCTGCTGTGACAGTGGCACCGATGAGTGCGAGAAACGGCATCAAAAAAGGCGGAGCCATGTTCGTCGCGGGATAAAGAGAGACGAACAACAATACGGCCAGTCCAGCACCTGAACTGATTCCAAGAATGCCGGGGTCAGACAGACCATTGCGAGAGATTCCTTGCAGAATCGCCCCCGATACAGCCAGCCCAGCCCCAATCATGACCGCAATCACCATCCGAGGAAGCCGCAGCTCAAACAGCACGAGATTCTGCTTTTTCGAGCCCTCCCCCAGCAACGTCTGCAACACCTCGAAGGGCCCAATACTGTACGGTCCCGTGTTCAAGCTCAGGACAAAACCGACAAGCAAAAGTACCGCGAAAAGAAGGATCAGTCGGACACTACGATTTTTTCTTTTTTGGGAAAATAGATCAATGTCCACTACCACTCCCTCCTTTCCTTACGTGCCAGGTACAGGAAAAAAGGGACTCCGATGACCGCGATAATGGCGCCAAGCGGTGTCTCGTAGGGCATCGCTATCATTTTGGCTCCGATATCTGCAAAAACAACCAAAACGCCTCCCATGACTGCCGAGCAAGGAATAATCCAGCGGTAATCAACCCCGACCAGAAAACGGACGATATGTGGGACGACGAGACCGACAAACCCAACACCGCCAACCGTTGAGACCGAAGCACCTGCCAGCACCATGACGACAACCGCCGACAACCCCTTCACCAGCCTGGTCTTTTGTCCGAGTCCCGCTGCGATCTCTTCTCCCAGACTCAAAATGGTAATAGAGCGAGAAAGGATCATGGCCACAATGATTCCTCCCACAATCCATGGCATCATGACGGATACTTGAAACCACTCCGCTGTAGAGATCCCCCCTGCTGACCAGAATGCCAGATCGTAGTTGATCTGAAAGAGGAGGGAAATCGCCTGACTAATCCCTGATATGATTGAGCTGACGACTGCCCCTGCCAACGCGAGTCGCAAGGGGGTCAAACCGTTTTTGGAAAAATAGGCCAGTCCATAAACAAGCCCTACCCCCAAACCCGCTCCGATAAAAGAAAAGAGAATAATAGACTCAAAAGGGAGTCCTGGTGCAAAAGCAAAAACGAGTACAAGCACGAATCCAGCCCCTGCATTAATGCCCATCAAGCCCGTATCGGCAATCGGATTTCTCGTGACTCCTTGCATGATGGCTCCCGCTACGGCAAAAGCAGCTCCTACTAGCACTCCTGCCAAGGCACGCGGCATTCGCAGTGTTTGAATAATGACGTGATGCTCGTTGCTTGAATCATAGTGAAAAATCGAGTTCCATACGGTGGCAAACGAGATGTTCGCCACTCCCGTGATAATGGATGAACCTAGCCCGAACAAGATGGCGCAAACCCCCGCAACAATCAACACGGTCGCCATCCACGGCCTGGTTCGAAGCGAAGCATTTTTAGCGATCGGCTGTGACAGTGACATTTCCCTTCTTATCCTCCAGAGCAACGTTCGAATGAATCACGGTCAGCTTGTCGTTTGCAGCCGTTCTCGCTCGTGCTACAGGGATGACCTCCGGAAAGCCAAGCTGAAGCATGCCTACGAGTTTTTCCTCCGCACGTACCCCTACGGCTTGCAAAAATCCTGCTTGATACGTGAACGGTTCCGTTTTCCAAACGACGCCCAATCCCCGCTCCCACGCCGCTAGCTGAAAGTTTTGAATCAAAGTGCAGGCTGCCGCATAGTCCTCTTCCCGTTCTCTTTGCCGAGAGTCTTCGTTGACGATAACCAAAAGATATGCTGGGACGCGTAAAAGCAATTCCGGATCTCTTTTTTTCATGGCGTTTTGAAGAATGGCATCGACGACAACCCGCTTCCCTTCTTCCATATAAAGGACGAATCGCCAAGGCTCGCGTAGTCCGTGGTTAGGTGCCCAGACAGCTACATCCAGTAACTCACGAATCAATTCCAGTGGAATCGGGTCTGGCTTGAATTTCTTTATGGTTCTGCGGTCACGGATCGCTTGTGCAATCGGATACAATGATGACTCCATCTCGTTCCCTCCAACAATATTGATACTCATTCTCAATCATTATCACAAACTTGTGGGCGCAAGAAAATTGAAGAACCTGATTCCTTTTTTGTACATTCCTGTGACTCTGCAAGATGCGTGAGCGCCTCTGATATGGCCTGCTCATGGCCTAGTGCGGAATAATGCAGCCAAGGATATACCCCAGCTCGATGTACATTCCCTTTCAAACGATGCTTCCGTACATCCGTTCGAATTTTCCTTTCGTCGAAAAGCAGAATATGATCAGCCTGAAAATCTTGAAGCTCATCCAGGCTCTCGATATCCAGAAAGGCAAAATGATCTGTTCCCACCGGAGGTCTTACCTGAAGGTCTCCGTACAAAATATCGGAAATTTTCCGCCTTCTCGCACCAAATATACGGGCTCCACCATCCCAAGCCCTCACTGCCATAACGGTTTCATTCCCAATTTTTTTGCGGATACGCTCGCGGGCTGCAACTGCTTTCAGATCATAATAATAGAGCCAACTCGTCGCCACTTCTGCAATTCCCAGCATAGTAGCTATCTGCTGCAAATGATCCCGCCAGGTCGTTGTTTTGAAAGGAATGAGCTGTGTCGGTGCAATGGCTTCCAATTGTTCAAGCCAGGGTGCAACCTGATCTGTACCGACAATCAAATCCGGCTCCATCTGGCGCAGACGGTACAAGTCAAATTCCAGCGTGGCTGCTTCCATCTGGGAGTACGGCCTCTTTTGCCGATGCTTTTCCCAAACGGGGATCAGATGTTGGATCGAAACTCCCAATGCGAGCAGATCACCGATAATTGCTGGATGGAGTACGGCGATTTTCTTTTGTAACGATTTCTTGAAGCGATAAGGGGGAACGCCAACGATCTTTTTAAACATCCGACTGAAATAGTACACGTCCCGATATCCCACTTCACTAGCTACCTCAGGAATCATCACGTCCTCCGCCACCAGAAGCTGACAGGCCTTCTCCATTCGTTTCCGATTGATGAATTGCAAGGGAGTGAGCGAGGTGTACTCCTTAAACTGCTGATAGAAAAGGGTCGGCGTCATTCCTGAGTAGCGAGCCATCTCCTCGATCTGAAAAGTCTCCTCACAATGCTGCTCCATATGCTCTGCGATCCCTTGAAGAAGTTGCTGACGATCTGTTTTTTTCTCTTGCAGCGTAATTCCAGCCATAATAGCTTGCCATAGCTTCCAAAAAAGAATTTGCATGGTTGCCTGATCGAAGTGATCTTTTCGCCATGCCAGATGCAATTGTTCGATGTGATGGTGAATCAAGGAGATTGTTTCGATATGGTGCTTCCCCTGGATCGGTAGCATCACTTCGTCTATGAGCCAGCCATCCCTTTCTTTTCTGGCATGAGCAGCAAAAAGCGCCACGTAACAAACATAGATGCTCTCCGTAATGGGCAAAAGGGCGAGCCCTTCCTGCATATCCTCTGGAGATATGACCATGAAATCTCCCTGGTTAAGCATGCCTCCTGTCTTATCCAACCGAAACGACGCCCTGCCCTCTATTACCAAAATGATTATTTGTTCGCTTCTATCTCTCGCTTCTACAAGCTTCCATTCTTTTGAAATGGACAAAACTTGCACATCATTTACAGTGATGACATTCGGATCACTATATTTGTCTGTTTTTCCCATAGCTAGCTCCTCATAAATCATGATGTGGCAATCTGTTGATAACAATTCTCACCAATTGTACGAGAGACCTGACAAAACTGCAATTCCACTTGAATGTGAAAAAGCAAAAAAACGCCTAACGATCATCAAGATGACCACTCGACGTTTTCTCTTTCCACTTAGGCTATTCACATGACTCAAGCACTTATCTGCGGTAATAGCAAAGGGGCTTTAGTGCCCTACCATCCAAGGGCGTTTGCCCCCACGACTGTGGCTATGTCCCCGATGCGCCTGACTACCGTGACTATGGCTGCACCCTACTCCTTCATGGGAATGCACTTGTTTCCGTACAACTTTCGGTTCCACACCACGCTCGATACGTTGGCGCAGCGCTTGCGGTGTCATGATCAATCCTGGTGCAGCATACAAACGCTTTGACGGTAGCTGGCAATTGGGGCAAGCAACGCTATCTGTCAGCTCGCTCATTTTCAACCACTGTACAAATGGACCACATTCCTCGCACATGTAATCGTATCTCGGCATCGTATTTGGCTCCTTCTTTCGCGGTCTTTTTCTTGGCTACTTCGGCAAAATATCTCGATCAAAAATGCTTGTCGGGATAGACAAGGTGCAGCACGCGTTCGGAATATCTACGATCCCCGCAATTCTTCCCTCCACTGGTGCCGTCCCCAACAGCATGTATGCCTGCTCCCCCGTGAAACCCATTGCTGTTTTCAAATACTCGATAGCATTCAGGCATGCATTGCGGTAAGCCACATGCGCATCCATGTACAGCTGCTGCCCTGTCGTTTCATGGACGGAAATTCCTTCGAAAACGAGGTATTCCGTATAGCGAGGCTCCACTGGGCCTGGCTTGAATACAGGGTTGTTCACGATGTTATACTTCGCCATCCCGCCCTTGATGATGTCCACATGAAGATCCAGCCAACCAGCCATTTCAATTCCGCCGCAGAAGGTCACTTCTCCGTCTCCTTGTGAAAAATGCAAATCGCCCATCGACAGCTTCGCTCCATTTACATAAACCGGGAAGTAGATGCGAGTGCCTTTGGACAAGTTTTTAATATCGCAGTTTCCGCCATGCTCGCGAGGGGGAACTGTTCGAGCCGCTTCTCTGGCAATCCGATCAAACTCTGCTCCTTTTAGACTGCCCAACACGGCACTGTGCGAGGTCGGCAAATTCGCGAGTGGCGGCATTCGTTCAGGATTTGTCGCTACGAGGTCGCTCTCTCTTCGGTTCCAGCGATCCAGTAGCTGATGGGACGGCGCCGTACCAATCAAGCCTGGATGAAGAATGCCAGCAAATTTGACTCCTGGCAAATGGCGAGAGGTCGTGTAAATGCCGTGGAAGTCCCAGATCGACTTGGCCGCTTGCGAATAATGATCGACGAGGAAGCTCCCGCCGTTTTCTTTGGCGAAAATCCCGTTAAAGCCCCATTCCGATTGGGGGAGTGCCCCGATATCGAGAATATCGACAACCAAGAGGTCGCCTGGTTCTGCTCCATTCACCCAGACAGGCCCACTGAGCACATGGACGCGATTGAGATTGACATCGCGAATGTCGGAAGGGTCATCGTTGTTCGCGATCTGCCCGTCCGTCCAGTCCTTACATTCCATGCGAAAAACAGCTCCTGGATTCACGGAAACGGTAGCTGGAATGTCTGGATGCCATCTGTTGTGACCAGGTGTATCCTGCTCCTCCATCGGTTTGTTCAAGTCAACTCGAAATAAAACTTCTGGCATGCTGCTTCCCCCTCACATGTTCAAAATGGCGTATGCCGTACATACACCAAAAGAAGCAAATGACATGCCAATGCTTGCCGGCCCCGATAAAAATTTGATGATACCGATTCTTTTGGCTATTTTCTCCTGTATACTTATACAAAGAGCTTGTCGCAAAACAGGTCATGCCGTTGATCCGTCTTTGATCGGAAAATTCTCTCATCTCTTGTATCACTTTCGTCATTGTGTGTCGTTTGTTTCCCTGCTTCCTTGTCGGACACATGTCCCACGATCGAACAAACAAACTATTACCAAGAAAGGATGCGAGAACGATTTTTGAAGCCGGCATACTGCTCTCGTCTTTCGATTCTTCCTCCGTAATCGAGCGTTCCCATCATCGCGCGATCCCTCATGCAGTCTTTCATTCTCTCTATCAGCAATTACAGGCCTCTGCGAATCTATCACCCTATGAATTTTCTCTGATCAGAGATGCGCTAATCCACTTGCTACAAAATAGCTCTTTGCCACTTTTGCCGCTATCCCTTTCCACTACGCGACGTTCTTCTGCACTCCAAACTGATCCTATCGTTCCAGCTTTCAGGCATACCTCTCATTCTGTTCCCAATTGGAAGAGTCTTCTTTTCGCATGGGCCGAGTATAGCCAAGAATACCTCATCGCACTTAGTGACGAGCGAGTCGTACTTTTTGCTAACAAGCGGGCACAAGAACGATTTTCGTTAGTTGAAGGCCTTGTGCTCGAGTCGGACTGGGAACAAGACCGCTTAACCAATTGCTTCTTGGAGGAACTCGATCTGGGGGAAAAGACGTGGTATCGCCTCTTTTTTATTCGCCCATGCACGTCAGCCTTGTCAAAGACAGCTAGCAGTTACTCGTTTTCAGAGATTCATACGAATAGTCCCCTCTATCACGACCAACTACATACAGCGCGTATCGCAGCACAATCTCTATCAAATACGTTATTGCTCGGAGAAACAGGCTGTGGCAAAGAAGTTCTGGCACGTGCCATCCACTCCTCTAGTTCACGAAAAGACGGCCCTTTTCTTGCGGTCAATATCGCAGCACTTCCGCGTGAACTGATCGCCAGTGAGCTATTTGGATATACAGAAGGAGCTTTTACTGGAGCAAAAAAAGGAGGACAACCGGGAAAATTTGAAGCAGCAAATGGAGGAACGCTATTTCTCGATGAAATCGGGGAAATGAGCATGGAGCTACAAGTGCTTTTGCTTCGCGTCCTCGAAGAACGCAAAGTGACGAGATTGGGCTCTCACGAAGAAAAGTCATTGGACATTCGGATTATCGCTGCCACTAATCGTTCCATTGAAGAAGAAGTACGAAATGGGCAGTTTCGTGCAGACCTTTACTACAGGCTCAATGTCCTGCAAATACGCATCCCTCCCCTACGCGAACGAAAGGAAGATATTGCAACATTGGCTGACGAGTTCCTCCAGCAGCTTCATACCCAATATGCTTGCGGTCCGACAGGCATCTGTGAATCTGCCCTAGCAATCTTGCAGCAGCATTCATGGCCAGGAAATATTCGTGAGCTGCGCAATATCATAGAGCGAGCCTTTTTACATGCGTACTCCGATTCGTGGCTCACCTCTCACCATCTTCCGAGTGAATGGCAGCAACAGTACGGACTGCAAGAAGCATCCGGTGAACCTTTGCCATTATTGCGCGAATTAGAGAGACAGACGATCCAGCAAGCCATCACACAAGCTCCGTCCATCAGCGCAGCTGCCAAAAAGCTAGGAATTGCACGAAGCACCCTGTATCGAAAAATGGAAGAGTTAGGAATCGGATAAGAAATCGGGGGATGAGCGTAAGCAGCTTGTCCCCCGAAACATTTTACCGATGCCCTATTCGTCAGCGAGTGCTCGCCTTATGGTCATTCTTGCTTCTTCTGCCACTTCTTCGTCCTTGTGATCAATAGCTTGCATCCAGAGCAGCATCGGAATGTACACCGCCATCATCCTGGCCAATATTTTTGTCTCTTCATCCACTTCTCCATACGCATGAAAAAATGACTGGCGGGCTTGTGGCGGTAAAAAACTGTAGGCCACATTTAAATCCGCTCCCGGGTGACCCACATTGAGATCTCCCCAGTCGATGATGCCTGATATCCGCCCAGCTTCATCTACCAACATATTTTTAACATGCAAGTCTCCATGCAGGAGCACTTCACGCGGACTTATTCGGTCTAACACGATTTGTCCTAAATAATTCGCGATCGCATCCCGATCCTCTTCAGAAATATGTACAGCTAAGGTAGACAAGAACGTCTGCATCTTTTCTTTTCTCTGTGCAATGTCCAGGAGGTTCCTGTGATCATGTTCGATCCCGTTCTCGTGGGCACGCTGGGGCGGAAACGTGTGCAAACTTTTTAAAAACGTCGCAAGTGCCACTGCCGATGAAGCACGCTGCTCGTCGGTCAAGCCTTTTGGAAACGTTCCCGGTACATACGTGTACCCCAAAAAAGGGAATGGATAATCGTCGTCTGGTTTTCCATAAAAAACTGGCTTCGGATACGGTATCGTCAGGAATGCCGCAAGCATTGGCAGCAGCACCCCTTCCTTTTTGATCAATTCAACAGCAACATTCCGCCTGGGAAAACGGAAAACATATTCGCCCCCCACTCGAAAGACCACGTTATCCCAACCACAGCCGATCAGCTTGATGGGCATAGAAGATAGCTGCGGAAACTGACGGAAGATGAGTGCGCGTGCCAATGGTTCAGATACTTCCCAGTCAGCATCCCATGGATTCGAGTTGGTCATTGTGTTCGTTCCCTCCCATTTGTCATTTCATCTGCCGGGATGGTGCTTTGCAGCTACGATTGCGTAGCACGGATCTGATAGACACATCTCTTTCCGCCGATTGCCACACATTCCGTCCGTTCTACACTCGTCTGGAGTAACGCTCGGTAACAATTAAGCTCTCTTGTACAGATCATCTGATACCGATCTGCTACTTTAAAATAGGGACAATTGTGCTGCGTGATCACATATTCCTGATCACTTACCTGTTCCCATCTCGCCATAAATCCGTTCTCATCTTGGATGCGTGCCATCTCTGCCACCTTTTCAGATAGCGCTTTTCCTTCCATTTGTCCCTCGTATTTCTGGATAATCTTCTCTTGCTGTCTTGCGAAAAATTGATCCACTCGGTCTTCCCCGTCTGCCAGCACAATATGCTCCATCAAATCCACGGCCAATTGCCCGTAATCATTCGGAAATTGTTCGTTACCTTGCTGTGTCAACGAATAGTAGTGCATCGGTCTGCCTGCTTTTTGACGACCTACTCTGCACACAACAAAACCGTCTTTTTCCAAGTAGATCATTTGCCTGCTGACAGCTACCTTTGTGAGCTCCAGCCTGTTTTGCAAATCCTTTGTGCTGAGCTCCCCTTCCCTTTTCAGCAACAATAGAATGTAATCACGTGTTGATAGATGTCTATATCTCTCCATTTTCTCTTCGCCCCTTTATTGGAAAAGAACGATACGCTCACAGTATATGTCCTTTGTATAACTAATTCAACAAACATGTTTATAAAGTAACACTCTTTGTTCATCGCGAAACCTACGCAACTGCAATTTACTAAACATTTTAGTTGAATATATATAAAATAGTGCATATACTGTGATTGTAGTGCAAGGTGCTTTTTTCCAAGAAGGATAGGTGAAACGAATGAAACCTGTATTCTCCCTTCTCCGTGAACGACAGGTCGAAGTGACTTATCAGGAGCCTTTGGCCGCACATACTACCTGGAAAATTGGCGGACCTGCGGATTTACTGATTACACCGAGCAGTAAATCCCAACTGATCATGGTCCTACAAATGCTGAATGAACATCATGTCCCATGGATGGTGATGGGAAAGGGCTCCAACCTTTTAGTCACAGACAAGGGTTATCGTGGCGCGGTTATTAAATTAAACAAGGCTTTGGACTATGCCCGAATCGTGGGCAATCAGATTTACGCAGGGGCCGCCTACTCCTTGATCAAGCTTGCAGCATTGGCAAACAAGCACAGGCTCAGTGGCTTGGAGTTCGCAGGCGGAATACCCGGGTCTGTCGGCGGCGCTGTGTATATGAATGCAGGCTCAAACGGATCGGATATATCGAACATTTTTCACTCAGCTGAAGTGATCACGCAAGCTGGAGCCATTCGCTCCCTGCGTGCTGTAGATATGGATTTTTCTTATCGCCACTCTTCCTTGCAAGAGACTGATGTCATTATCACGGAAGCGATTTTTGAACTGACTCCGCGCGACAGCGAAAGCATCAAGCTCCAGTGGAACCACTATAAAGAAAAACGTTTAAAAACACAGCCTCTGCCTTTTGACTGTGCAGGCAGTGTATTCAGAAATCCCCCAGGCCATTTTGCTGCAAAGCTCATTGAAGATGCTGGCCTAAAGGGCATGCGGTACGGTGGCGCGGAAGTATCGAGCAAGCATGCCAATTTTATTATGAATACCGGTAATGCCACCGCACTTGATGTATGGACACTCATGAGGAAGATTCAGGAAAAAGTTCACAGCCAATCAGGGATTCACCTTGTTCCTGAAGTTGTAGTCGTGGGTGAACAGTAAGCATAAAAAGGGAGGTCTCACGATGATTCAAATTAGTGAAGCTGCCGTCACTCGTATTCAAAATATGCTCGAACAAGAAAGCTCTTCTCTCTTCATTCGTTTTGGCGTGAAGGACGGAGGGTGCTCCGGGATGACCTACGGACTCGGTTTTGATGATACTTATCAAGAAGGCGACACCACAATCGATATTGATAGTGTGAAGCTGGTCGTCAATCCAGAAAGCTATCCCTATGTCGATGGCGTCGAAATCGATTACAAAGAGACTGGAATGATGGGCGGGTTTACGATCCAAAACCCGAATGCGATCGCTACCTGCGGCTGTGGAAGCAGCTTTCGTACAGCTTTACAGCGAGGGAAAAGAGAAAAGTGTGAGTAAACCACCAGACGAAAATGACTTGTCACCGATTCCCAACAAATGCTATTCTATTGAAAAATTCCCCCTATTACTTATGTAAGGTGACAATATGCTTTCATTTTCTAGGCTAATCAAATGTAAACCCCCCATCCCGTAATCTCCCTCCTACGCTGTTTGAGATTTTCGGAATGTAGGGGGAATGGACAAGTGAATAGAAAAATCTCAACACCATCTTTGCTACTGTTGATCATCCTGGTGGGTTTTCCGCAAATTAGTGAAACGATCTACACACCTTCGTTACCTGATATCGCCAATAGCCTTCATGCCAGTAACAATATGATCCAACTGACGCTCAGTATTTACTTCCTCGGTTTTGCGTTTGGTGTATTTTGCTGGGGAAG
Organism: Brevibacillus sp. BC25; assembly: GCF_000282075.1. NCBI lineage: Bacteria > Bacillati > Bacillota > Bacilli > Caryophanales > Paenibacillaceae > Brevibacillus > Brevibacillus sp. BC25. The sequence goes on along the minus strand of NZ_AKIX01000009.1, from coordinate 19,305 downwards.
ACTCTCTGACTCTATCGGTCGACGCCCTGCCATGCTCTGGGGAATTTTCGTTTACGGACTTGGCAGTTTGGGTTGTTACCTCTCCGATTCGGCTGACTGGTTGTTATGGAGCCGGTTCATTCAAGCTTTTGGCGCGAGTGCAGGATCGGTGGTAACCCAAACCATCTTGCGAGAGAGTACCGACACCACCAAGCGTCATGCTGTTTTTGCTCAGATTTCAGCTGCTCTCGCTTTTACGCCTGCAATTGGCCCCTTAATCGGCGGTTGGGTGGATCAATCGTTTGGATATCAGGCTGTTTTCTTCACGCTGATTGCGATGAGCGTAGCGATTTTTGCTTACGCGTTTGTATCGTTGCCTGAGACCAAAACGTCTACAGCTTCAAAAATAAACACGTTCGCTGTAGCCAAACGACTTTTTACGGACAAAAGGATTTGGGCTTTTGGCTTCTTAATTGGAGCGACAAATGGCATGTTGTTCAGTTACTATGCCGAAGCGCCATTTATTTTCATTGCGTTTTTCGGCATGACGCCTGGTGTATTTGGGTTCTTGGGTATTTTCGTAGCTTTGGCTTCTGTGATCGGGGCAATACTCTCGAAAAAACTGCTAACCAAATACCCGGCTGAGAACATTATTCTAATCGGCTCGCTGGTTACGACGTTAGGGGCAGTATGCCTCACAAGCTTCACTATGTATGGCGTGAGTCCGTCCGTTGTTTCGATGGCGATCATGGTAGCCTCTATCTTTACCCTTTTGCTGGGGATTGGGATCGCGATTCCAAACTGCCTGAGTTTAGCTCTTGTCCACTACGGCGATGTACTCGGAACTGCTGGCGCTATTTTTGGTTTGGGTTACTACCTCATCGTCAGCCTCATCACGAGTGGAATGAGTTATTTTCATAACGGCTCGCTGGTTACCATGCCAATCTACTTCTTGCTATTGGCGATCATGATGGTGCTTGTTAGTAAACAAATTATGGTTAGCCATACAGCCAAGTAGCCTATTCGCTCTTTTCAGCAACTTCAACATCAAAAAGCCGATTCTCTCTTAGAGAAAATCGGCTTTTTTCCTGTACTCATCACTCCTCCCGCTTCGTCTCGATCGATAATCCTTCGACATGCTTGCGGCTCATCATTTTACGTTTCTTCCGGTTCTCTTTTGTCTCGAAAACGATGTCCATGTCATAATCGGCCGGATACAGTTCTTTGCCCTCAATATGCAAGACGAGGCGCTTTTTGTTGATTTTATATTTCTGATTTTGAATCATGACGCCAACGATACCTTTGGAGTCCTCCGCAGCAAACACAATGCCGGTTCTCCCCAGATAGGAAATGAATACACAATCACCAACAGCAAATGGTTTGACACGCTCAGGCGTGGCTGGCGTATCTGCTGCTTTTTCGGAAATCTCCTGTGAAAGTGGCTCACGTCTCTCCTCATCTCCTTCTGCTTCTACTGCTACTTCCGCTTCCGCTTCTTCCGGCTTTTCTATCACCCGTGTCTCCACATAACTCGGAGCCTCATCCGCTTCCTGCTCAACGTCTTGGTATTGTTCCAGCCTTTCCGTAGTGGTAGTTATAGTCGCGAATCCATTCCGAGTAATTTCCCGAGAACGCTGAATCATCTCAGACGGGATACCCAGCTTCAGTGCGATCAGGAATGCATAGCTCTGGCCAGCTTCTCCAATTCGCAAACGATACAGTGGCTGCAAGGTCTCCTCGTCAAATTCCATTCGTGCATTTTGGAACCCGGCAGTTGCGGAGGCAAAATTTTTGATCTCGTTAAAATGTGTATTCACAATCACCGTCGCCCCTCTTCTGTGCAGCTCCTCCAAAATCGCAATCGACAAGGCGACACCTTCTCCTGGATCTGTACCGGTAGCCATCTCATCAATCAGAACGAGGGTCGAAGCGTCTGTAACCTGCAAGATTTCCAGGACATTATGAATATGTGCGGAAAACGTGCTTAATGCTTGCTCAATGCTCTGCCCATCACCAATATCTACCGCGATGTTGCGGAAAATGGAGAAGCGACTGCCTTCCTGCACAGGTACGAGCAAACCCGACTGTACCATCATGGTTAAGAGCCCAATTGTTTTCAGCGTCAATGTTTTCCCGCCTGTATTTGGCCCTGTAATGATAAGCGATTTGTACTCTCGACCAATCTTCATATGCAGCGGCACCATTTTCGGACCGAGTAGCGGATGCCGTGCTTCTTTGACATCGATGATCCCTTTTTCGTTTAGTTCGACATTCGCGCCTCCGATTGCCAATGCGTACTTCGCTTTTGCGAAAAGGAAGTCGTACATACCAACGGTCTCGACATTCACGGTGAGTTCATACGTATATTCTTCTGCGAATGCGGACAATTGCATCAGTACTTTTGTTACTTCGCGTTCTTCCTCTGCCTTGAGTGCTGTGAGTTCAAACTGTACAGTACTGATCTCCGTCGGTTCCATATAGACGGTTTGACCGCTCGCCGATTCATCTAACACACTGCCCGCCACTTGCTTACGATGTTCTTTTTTGATGGGGATGACATAGCGTCCATTGCGTGTACTAATGACATTTTCTTGCATGATTGAACGATATTTGTTCATGATCGAATCCAGTTGTCTTTTCAGGCGCTCTTCAAATACGACAATGCGTTTACGCACCTTCAACAAGTCTTTGCTGGCGGAATCGACAATTTGCCCATGACGGATGCATTGTTCGATTTCATTTTTCAATTTTTGGACGTCGTACATCGATGCTGAGTAGGTGCTCACGCGTGGCGCCAATTGTGCTTTTGTCGCCATGTACTTCATTAACTGTGAGCAACTCGTTAGGAACAGGTACAGATTCGTAAAATCGTTTACGCCAAATACATATCCCGTCCCCAGGAGGGAAAGGATCTTCTCCATCCCTTCCAGCGCGGGAATCGGTACACTAGCTCCATTTTGCAGGATGTTCTTGGCTTCTGCTGTTTCGTCCAACTTACTTCGCACTACTTTGACAGAGTCCATCGGCATCATTTGTTCTACATGCTTTTTCCCTACGTACGATAAAGCGTATTCCATTACCTTTTCTTTGATTTTGTCGTATTCGAGACGCTGCAATGCTTTTTCATTCATGACTGATTTCTCCTTTTTTATGAAAAATAAAAAAGGGCGAAGAATGAACAAATGTCATTCTCCGCCCTTTTTTTGGGATACCTAAACAAAACGCAACCAAATAAAAAACCGCGCTGAACACAGCACGGATTTTGGGCGCAATGATAGGGTTTTCACCTAAGGCATTGTATGATATCCGTTGTTCTTAACTAATCCCAAGGCCGATTATCATCCAGCACAAAGAAACTTTGCTACATGGCAAAATTTCGAAAGATGAATCAAGACCTTCTGTATGGAATTGCTTTAGTTAAGAACGACCGCCGACATCAACATCTCTCCCTAGATATGGTTCTTTTCACTATAGCGCATGTGATCCTCTGCCGTCAATCCGCTTCGAATTTGTACACCTTTACGCCATAGCCAGAAAAAATATCGTCAAGCTGTTTACGTACCACATCCCAGTCTCCACCTGCTAATCCGCAGCCGATTCCGTATGGAATGGCGAGGGTCAGCTTTTCTTTTTTCGCGTTGGCCAGAACCTCTTATACGATAAGCGCAAAAAAAGAACGGGGCGCGGCGGTTGTTGATACTACGTTGAATAAAGTTGATATACTGTTGTTAATTGATGTACTGTGTTGTACGATGTATATACAGGAGGTAGGCGTGAGAGGCAGAACAGATATAACGTATATATGAAAAACAAACCCGTTTACAAGAGTATTTCAAGGAAAAGAAGGCATTTAGGGGGAACCTACATGTGAAAAAAGAGGAATTTACCGATTGTTAGGACAGAATGGCGTTGGTAAAACAATTATGAAGATGATTACAAACTTAATGATGAGATTTTGTCATTGGTGGAGATGATAGCTGTGTGATTAATAGGGAACAACAAGCAACCACCTATACAATATGAATAGAGAAGAGGAATGTCTTATGAAAATACATAGTCAAATTATATTTGCAAGTATGACCCTTGTAATAACTGGAAGTTCCCTGCTATACACATCGCCAACCTCAATTGTAAAAGCAGAGCCCACTCAAAATGTATCTAGTTCGTTACAAACAAGCACTCAACGAGATCATAATTCCGTCGAGCAAGCAATGCGGGAAACATTGCTACTGGGATTCCCGGGGATACTTGCTAAAACTTCTGAGGGTGGAAAAACGTGGGGTTATGCGGCTGGGGTAGCGGATCTGAGCACAAAGAAACCAATGGAAACAGATTTTCGCTTTCGCATTGGTAGCGTGACGAAGACTTTCACCGCAACGGTTGTACTTCAATTAGCTGGAGAGAACCGCTTGAATCTAGACGACTCCATCGAAAAATGGTTGCCTGGTGTCATTCAAGGAAACGGATATAATGGTAAACAGATTACCATCCGGCAAATATTGAATCATACAAGTGGGATCGCTGAATACTCAAGGTCAAAAGACGCTGATTTTATGGATACAAAAAAATCGTATACGGCTGAAGAAATAGTGAAGATGGGGATTTCTCTGCCCCCAGACTTTGCCCCAGGAAAGAGATGGTCTTATTCAAACACAGGATACGTATTACTGGGGATTCTTATTGAAAAAGTAACCGGAAACAGCTACGCGGAAGAGATTGAAAATCGGATTATTGAACCGCTTGAATTGTCGGATACATTCCTACCTGGCAATTCAAGCGTTATTCCAGGCACCAAGCATGCTCGGGGATATTCTCAACCAGACGAAGCAAGTGAGATAAAAGACGTTACTTTTTATAACCCAAGTGCAGGTAGCTCGGCTGGAGATATGATTTCTACTGCTGACGACATAAATAAATTCTTCTCTTCCTTGCTCGGTGGCAAATTACTAAAGGAACAGCAACTAAAAGAAATGCTTACTACAGTTCCTACAGGAAAAGCAGGAATGGATGGATATGGTCTTGGAATCATTGAATTTAAGCTTCCAAACGGTGTCTCGATATGGGGACACACAGGTGGCATTCTAGGGTTTTCTACTTTTGCTGGAGGTACACCTGGAGGCAAGCATACGTTGGTCGTCAGTTTGAACAGTTTAGGTAGAGATAACAGTCCTAATCCTTTTACAAATATTTTACTTGCTGAATTTAGCAAGTAGGAAAAAAGGGAAATTTTGTCATAGTTTTCATAGTTAAAAATATACCTTTCTGGTTCAAAATCCCCAACTTACTTTTAAAAAAGGATTGGGGATTTTTGGGATTTCGTCGGCAACTTTTTAAACCTTGCCCCTCTCAAAACGCGTCCGGAAAACCCGCGCTATACAAGGGCTTATGCGCCACTAATGCGTAACATTGCCCGTTGTTTCTGCTTGCGTTCGGCGGATGTTGGTACTGTATTTCTTTCAAAATATCTCTATTACGTTGAATAAAAAAATTCTGATATACTATTGATTAACGAAGTACTGTGTTGTACGATGTATATTCAGGAGGTACAATACATGAATGTAGAAGATTGGAAATCACAAATTAAGCGAGGAACACTCGATTTTTGTATTCTATTGCTAATAAAGCAACGACCATATTATGGGTATGAAATCATAAGTAAGTTAGAGCAGTATCCTATTATTGCTGCAAAAGAAAATACAATTTATCCCTTGCTTAGAAGATTATTGAAAGAAGAATATATTTCTTCATCTTGGCAAGATAGTACAGAGGGCTTGCCACCGAGAAAATATTATACCATTACAGAAAAAGGAAACGAATACTTAAACGCTATGTCCTTAGAATGGGATAATTTATTAACAGCTATATCAGAAATTAAGGGGAGTTAAATTATGGATAAAATTATGAATGACTATCTTGAAAAAATCGGAAAACATTTGAAGCCTATGTCCACTCCTGAGCGTATTGACATTGTAAAAGAAATCAAAAGTGTAATGCTTGAATTGCAACATAATGGTGTATCTTCTGAGCAAATCATCGAACGGTTAGGAAACCCAAAAGAATTAGCGAAAGCATACTTAGGTGAAGCCATTTCAAAGAACAGTACATTTAGTTGGCGTAAATTCGGCGCTGTATTTGCATTTTGTAGCAGCTTTGCAGGCGTAAGCGGTATTTTTGTTTTGCCGATTATCAGTACTCTTTCCATTGCTTTAATGATTAGTGGAGTTATTACACCAATAGGCGGAATTATTAAATTTATCGGGTATCTTATGGGACATGATATTACCGGAATAACATTCGAATTTGGAGCATTTACAGCAACCCGCCCAATGCAGTACTTGCCAATTTCTATTGTGAGTGGTGTGTTGATGTTTTTGTTGGGGAAAGTGTTATGGAAACTTACAATGAAATATATACACGCAATTAGTCAGAAAAAGATAAAATTGTAATAATAAAAAGAACGGGGCGCGGCGGTCATTCATAGACCAACCGCACCCCGTTTTTACTATGGGTATGTCACGCAGTAGAACGCTGATTTTGAGGGAAAAGGTATAAAACCCTTACCCCTTTCCTTTGCTTCCAAAATGTTGCCTGAGACGACTTGAACCCATTCAGTCATAACGATCACTTCTTGTCTCGTTACAACTGCTCACGCAAAAACAGTTCGGGATAGATCAGAACAAGTCCGTTCGAATCTACTGTAATGTTCTCCATGAATGTTCCTGCCCGGTATTGATAGACAGAAGAGTCACCTTTGCTTTCTAGCAACGTATATTGCTGCTGCACTTGTCTGTACGTCAGCTCATGGGCTGAGAAATAGGCTACTTGTATATACTGAGGTTCTAATTGGGTATACGACAACCGGCGGATCGGCAGTGTATTCGTGAAAGGTGTACAAGAAATATCAATATCGATACAGCCAAAAAGCTCGGAAATGGGCTCACCCGTTTCGTTCGTCCAATTTCCCTTGCCATCCGATGAAAGATGTAAAGCGCCTTCTTCCCCCATGATTCCCATTGAAACCTCTCGCGTGACCCAATTTGAGTCAAGGACAATTTCATACTGGATTCTTGTTAGGCTGGCGTCATCCAGCCTCCCGATCACTATGCTATTTACGTGGATTCTGTTCGAGCCCTCCCGTATTCTCAAGTGCTCATATCCGACTCCTGTCGCTGGTTTCCAAATAACATCCATTGGTAACATGCAAGCTCCTCCGATCATTTGTTCCCCTTTTCTCCATCCTATCATTTCTTGGATGAAAATGGTAGAGCCCTGTAAGATCGGCTTACACAACGCATACCTGAGTCATCCATGGAATAGGATCATAGTACCGGAAAAGAATGGAAAGGAGACAATCTATGAATAATCCCTCCTTCTCCTTAACACAACCTGACATGCTGTCCATTATTCGCAATGGTCTCCCACAAACCCACTCCCCCCTCAATATCATCATCGTCGGGGCTGGAATGGCTGGTCTTGTTTCTGCCTCGTTGCTAAAAACAGCGGGACACAACGTAACGATTTTGGAAGCAGCGAACCGGGTAGGCGGCAGAGTTTACACATTGCGCTCTCCTTTTACTCATGGCCATTATTTAGATGCGGGCGCCATGCGTATTCCTCACACGCACGAACTTACCCTAGCATACGTGACGAAATTCGCTCTTCCCCTTCATCCGTTTATCAACAGCTCTCCGAACGACATCATCTCAGTAAATGGCATCAAAACAAGACGTTGGATCTATCAACGCGATCCCGACATCCTCCGCTTCCCTGTAGCCCCACATGAAAAAGGCCGTACTTTCAATGAATTAGCCGGGCAAGCCATTAAACCAGTCATCGACTTCATCAAACTCAATCCAGCGAAGAACTGGCCCATGATTGTCAAAAAATACGATCGTTTTTCCATGGATCAGTTCCTGCGCTTCAATCCTGTTGGCCCTTCCTTATCTGCGGCCGCTATCGATATGATCAAGGTCATGACTGGCTTCGAAGGATTCCCTGAGCTCGCCTTTCCCGAAATTTTACGAGACTTCATCTTGTTCGATCCTTCTACACGCTTTTACGAAATAGCAGGGGGATTTGACCTGCTACCACAGGCATTTCTCCCTCAATTACAGGAGAATATTTACTTCCAGCATAAAATGACGCGAATCATCCAGACAGGAAATCAAATTACCATTTCTGGCGTGCGTACCGACACAGACGAACTGTTTCAGATGACTAGTGATATCGCGATTATTACCATCCCTTTTACCCGTTTGCAGTTTGTTCAGGTTGATCCGTACGACCTGTTTTCCTATCAAAAGTGGAAAGCTATTCGTCAACTCCACTATGTTTCCTCATCCAAAATAGGCGTCCAGTTTTCTCAGCGCTTCTGGGAAGCACAAGGAATAAGGAGCGGACAAACAGTAACGGATTCACCTATACGCCTCTCCTACTTTCCCAACCACGGTTTTGATCAGCCTGGAGGTGTCGTATTGGTCAGTTACACATGGGAGGATGACGACCTTCCGTGGCTCAGCATGTCGAAAGAAGAACAAGTGATGCAAGCGGTACAGCATCTGGCTGACATTCATGGGGAGCAGGTGTACAATACCTTCGTTACGGGGGTCACACATAATTGGGCATTGCAGCCTCATGCTGCTGGTGCCTTTGCTTTGTTCAAACCGTTGCAGGAGACAGAATTAACGCCCTACATTGGTGCGCCTGAAGGAAGAATTTATTTTGCAGGGGAGCACACCTCGAATGAACATCACGGATGGATTCAAGGGGCGATTGAGTCTGCTTTGCGCGTGGCTGTAGAAGTGGGGAGAAAATGAGCGGGGGTCTGTACGATGAAAAATTTCGTACATTCCCCCGCCACTTATCGACTACGATTCTGTTATGAATTCAAGTCATAATCTTTTCGAAGCAGCGCCAGCTTCACAAGATCAATGTACATCCCATTTTCAAATTCCGTTTCTCGATGGATTCCTTCCACTTGAAGGCCAAATTTTTGGAGCAAATGGATAGATGCCGTATTTCGCGTATCTGCATCTGCTTCTATTCTGTTTAGGTGCATCTGCGTAAACCCGTACGCGATAATGGGCCGCAACGCTTCCGACATGATCCCCTTATTCCACCACGAAAAATTCAGATCATAGCCAATCTCCGCTTTGTTATGTACAGCATGATAATGCTTGTAGCCGCAGCTACCAAGAAATTTTCCAGTGGAACGGTCCGTGACCGCCCACCTGAGTCCCTGTTTTTGTTCAAATAAATCTCGATACCATCGAAGTTCATTTTCAGCATCTGCTATCGATTGAAAACTCGCTATCCCTACATATCTCGCCACATCTTCATGTGACAACACTTCAAAAATATCTTCTATGTCTTGTTGATCAGGTTGTCTAAGGATCAATCTGTCTGTTTCGATGACAGGGAATTGATCGAACATAGTCGGATTACTCACGGTAAGAACCTCCTCGAAAACGTAGGATGGGAGCTTTTTGGTGCCTACTCCCTTCCATAATCTAGTTAATGATAATGGTTTATTATAGGAAGGACAAGCAGCAGAAGCAATGGGATCGTGAAGATACCTGATCAATTCAGCCCACCCAAAACGTTTACGTTTGATCCCAGTCAAGATGAGCCACGTATTTTGGCGTGGCACATTTTTGGCTACTCGCGGTTTTTCGAAATATTCATTGGGATCACATACTAACTACGTCATCCCGCCATTTGGATATTTTTTTTGAATCCGCGCATATCAAAAAGAAAAAACCTTGATTTACCAAGGTTTTAAACTTGCGCCATCTATTCGTCCTACAGAATCTTACGAAAATGATATTCCATCTCTCCAGCCAAGGCTGCCGGAGTATCACCTGTTTCACGGAAATCATGTGTATAAATCGTTTCAAACGGTCCAAAATCCGCTTGCTTATAAAACTCAAAGCAAGGGAACCCATCATGCGCTCCTTCGATTTGTACAAGCCCATCCCTTTTCGCAGTTACCGATAATAAGTAGTCAACCGGAGGCGCATGCTCATTCAGGGGATTACTGGCACTTGCGCTCATTTCAAAGCTCACTTCTTCATCCGAGTTCCATATCATATTCCTGCACAAAATGCCCACTGTACTCGCTTTTCCTTTTCGCAGCTGAATCGATCCATCAGGATTCGTGATCTTCTCTGTTGTAATTCCCGTATTCTGATAAGAAAAAATTTCTTTTTTCATAAAGTCTACGACAACCTCTTGCTCGACTCTGGACCGCTTGGTGTTAACGGCATAAGGGGTAAATTCACGCGAATCGCCTTCGAATTGAATGATTTTTCCTGTTTGCGGATCGGTCCTTGGTTCTGTCCATGACAGGGGGATAAATACACTCGCTCTAATTTTGATCAGGTTCACCATACATTGGCACCTCCATGTGTTATTGTTCTTCTAAGACAAATATGTGATGTTTTGGTGCGGAATGAACTCAATAAAGATATCTTCAAATTCTTTACAATCAGCCAAATTGGACAGATTCATGGGGGCTTGTATCCTTTCTACGCCCGTCTTCGGATTCACCAATAAATAATACGCCATGAGCAACGCTTTTCTACAATGATCCTGGTTTGGTTCACGCACGAGGAGCTCGCAGATGATAGCTGTTCTCTTCTCCTCGTCATATTGTAAGGCCAGATGATAGTCCCAAAATGGTATGGAGCTTTTACTCCCAGCAGAACAAACAATAGGAAAACGAGCATGTACAAATTGATTGATGATCTCATCTACTTCATCTGTGCTTACCTTCCTCATTTCGTTATCAACGCAGCTTATTCCTTGATGAATCACCAGATAATAAGGCACATTCAATAGATGCTCCCGAAATCTCTCTATTAATTCCCCGTGCAAAAAAATAGGACCTATCACGATAAAGTCCCCCTCATTGAGTGTGACTGTACTTCCTTCTTCGACACGTAGAAATATTATCCTATTTGTGCCTCGTTTTCTAAATCGCGTTTTCATGACTGCCATGTTATGATTCAAAAAGATAAGAATTATCCAATGATTTCCATGTATACACTCACATGACATCGAATGAGCAAGGTGGGATGATGATGTTGCAAGAGAATGCCAATCTACACGCTCCAGACAGATGTATTTTTCTCGTTACTGGGATTATGGCTTCTGGTAAATCAACAGTAGCTCAGTTACTTGCTGAAAAGCTAAATGGAGGCGTTCATCTCCGTGGTGATTCGTTTCGACGAATGATTGTAAATGGCAGAGAGGAATATATGCCCGAACCGTCAGAAGAAGCCATTCGTCAGTTGTGGTTGCGCTACAAAATAGCAGCCTCCACGGCAGACACTTTTTTTGAAGCAGGATTTAATGTCGTTGTACAGGATGTTGTGATCGGCCCTTTTTTGAGCGAATTTGTTGAAATGATTCGGAACCGTCCGTTGTATGTTGTAGTACTCACGCCAAATGAAAAAGTGGTTGAAGAGAGAGAGGCTTCCCGTTCCAAATCAGGGTATGGTGCGTGGACGATTCCCCACCTCAATAAAATCTTGCAGACCGAAACACCAAAGCTCGGCATGTGGATCGATTCTTCCGAACAGACACCTCAGGAAACTGTCGAGGAAATCTTGCGGATTGCTTGTCGAAATCCCCATCGTGCAACTCAGCTGCCTTGAAGCTGGATGATCTCCCGCTATCCATGAAAAGACCTGAGTTCGGTGAAATCCCGAACTCAGGCAATCAGATGGTCTAACTGCTTACACTGCGTACATCGTTGGCCAGAAGTACTCTACGCCCTCCGCGTACAAGAAAGCTTGGAACTTTTTCAGCTCATCAGGAGTATTTCGGACAGCGCGTGGAGTCAGGCCGTATTGCAAGCAATAAGCTGTCAAATAGCCAGCTACTTCACCGACGTTCCACTCTACTGGGTGGAGACGGAAGCAGCCATTTGTAATATGCGTAACCCCAAGATTTTTGCCCGCTGGCAGCAGGTTATTTACACGCACGGGGATTAAGCTACCCAACGGAATTTGGAACGGATAGGTAGACACATCAACGTAATTGCGGTTTGCCGTGCTCGGATGCAGGTCGATTCGGTAGCTGCCGACCCCAACGGAATCATGGAAGGCTTCTGCTTTGCCTGTATTGCGGACGAATGCACTCACATGTTGCTCCAATACGGTGAATTCGGCTTTGATCCGGCGGGATTCACGAATATAAGGATACATAGCCAGTCCATCCTCTGTTCCCATTACATCCTTGCGCAGTCGCAGTCCTGGATACCCTTGACCACCATCTGGGCGAGGAGCCTCTGTTTGCATCCAATACAGAAGGGAGAGACTCAGTTGTTTACCGCCGTAGAGGTGGCGCTGACGCTCTTCCTCTGGCACATCAATGATCGAGCCGAGCCAGTAATCATTTTGCGGCCAGTTAACGGTTGTTACGCCGCTCTTGTACAATCCGGTTTGGAAGTTTTTCGGGTCAGCAATCTGACGATACGTGAAGAGCGGAAAATATTTAGTACCCGGGAACAGCTCATATCGTACAGATTCAGCAGTATTTCGCGGATTGGAGCCTGTCCAGCTGAGCAGCTTGTCCGGCCAGAAATCTGCTTTGTAGTTTCGCCAGAAGTCATACGTTTCCGGTTTGGCAATCGTATGATTTTCTCCCTCCAAATAATCCATGGCAAAGCAATACGTAAACGCCTGAATATCATTTGGCTGTGGAGGCCCGACAACAGCATTTGGCTCTCCTGTTTGATCGACTGATTCAGCGCCAAGTACGTATTCTACCCCGGCTTGTGGGAGCACATCTCCACATTCTGTCGCATCCAAGAAATAAGGTGCTACCAGTTCATGAAAATCATGATGCTTCTGATCTTCTACCATGATCGACAGTACGTTATCGCCAGCCATGCGAACGGCATGCAACTTGTGATTCGTCAGAATAGTAAGTCTACCACTATTAATATAAGGAGCAAGCATCTGATAAAAAACAGCGAGCGCTACTTTTGGTTCATGGCAAAGGCGACTTACGGAACCATTACCAGGGTCAAGATTCGGGATGACACGTGCTTCTGCCGTCATTGGATAATGGTTGCGATAATAGTCACGCACGCTGTCACGGAATGTGCGATAGCTTCGCGTACAACCAAACTGTTCGATCCATGGATGCTCATCTGGCGGTACCGCTTGGCTCGTAAATTGACCGCCAATCCAATCGGTTTCTTCCGTCATAATGACTGATTTTCCTGATTTTGCTGCTGCCAGTGCTGCTGCGCAGCCACCAGTACCTCCTCCAATAATTACCACATCAGCATGAAGTTCTCTCATTCTTCTTCCCTCCACATTTTCTAATTTTTGGTTGTTCTTGCCAATTAATACGCAAAAAATGACAATACGTTACAATTTTCGCAAAAAAACTAAATCATTTTTCTATTAGCTTCTACTTGTGCAAACTTTGACTCTGCATCAGTGCCTCAAATTTGCCTCGGAGTTGCTGCCCCTTTTCATCCCCTTCCTGCTGTCTCTTGCCAAGCCAGCATTCCACATCTCCACCCTGAAACTTGTGTTTTTGGGTGAGATTTTCATTGCAAAGGCACCCAAAACAGGAACGTACGTTCTCATATAAATATATACGAACGAAATGCGAACGGTCAAGAAATTATTTCCTTTTCTTTCTATTATTTGTAGAATTCTAGGCGTAGATAGTAGGCCAGAGTGAACGTAAGCACAAAAAATCCCTCCAGCTCGACTTTCTCCAGCATGAAGGGATTTTTGAATCGTCTTTATTTAAACAAATTAATCGTGGTAATAATGATCGGCATCGCGAACACGTCAATCAGGAAGGCACCTACGATCGGAACGACCAGGTATGCTTTTCGCGAAGGACCAAATCTTCCCGTTACTGCCGCCATATTCGCCATTGCGTTTGGTGTAGCGCCCAGTCCATGTCCTGTAAAGCCTGCGACCATGACTGCGGCGTCGTAGTTTTTGCCAAGCAAACGGAACAGGACGAAAATCCCAAACAAAACGATGAATACTACTTGAACAAACACGGTGACTAGCATTGGAAGCGCAAGATCTGCAACTTCCCACAGCTTAATACTCATCAGTGCCATGGACAGGAAGATTCCGAGCGTCACGTCACTGATCAGGTTGATGCTCTTCATGTCGATTGCCTTTGGATTGAGCTTGTCTACGACGTTACGGACAATCACCGCTACAAACATCGCTCCCACATAACCTGGCAAAACAAATCCGGTTGCAGTCGAGAACAGCTCTCCCAAATACGTTCCCAATGCCATACAGAATGTAATCAACAGGACTTGGATGAAGAAGGTATTCGAGTTAATTGGTTGTCCTTTTTCTTCTACTGTCTCTACTACTTCTTCCGTTTCCGTCGGCTTCAGATCGTGTTTGGTAATCAAATATTTCACAGTCGGTCCGCCGACCAAGCCCCCTGCTACGAGACCAAAGGTAGCTGCTGCGATCCCAACCGCCAACGCAGATTGAATGCCCATGTCCTCAAGGGTTTGTCCAAAAGCGCCAGCCGCTCCATGTCCACCTTCCATGGAAACAGCCCCTGCCATCATCCCGATCAATGGATGAATGCCGAATACTGAAGCCAAAGACACACCGATTACGTTTTGTGCCAAAGCCAGAAATCCACAGGCGATCCAGTAAATAACGAGCAGCTTACCGCCAAGCTTGATCAACTTAAAGCTCGCTCCCAATCCAACGGTAGTAAAGAACGTGAGCATGAATAAGCTTTGCAAGGAAGTATCCAATGTAATTTGTAAAATTCCGGTCGCTTTCAAAGCCGTTGCAATGACAGCGAACAACAAGCCCCCAACCACTGGTGCCGGGATACAAAACTTTTGCAAGAAACTAGCCTTTCTTACGAGGAATGTACCTAATACGAGAAGTGCTACTGCGAGAAAAATCGTCGTTACTTGATTAAGTGCTAACGTCATAGTTGTCTCCCCTTAGTTGTTCTCTAGTAATCCCATGATGGCTTCATTCGTCAAGTAAGCACCTAACTTTACTGTTCTTCCGTTTTCATCTAAAATCGGATTCACTTCACAAATATCAAAAGAAAGCGTTTTCTTATGAGCGGCAACGGTACGGATCAAAGTGCGAACAACCATTGGTGTTAAACCAAAAGGAGATGGAGCACTTACTCCCGGTGCAAAAGCTGCGTTTAAAACATCTGTACATAGCGTCAGCATGACATGATCGTGTTTTTCGATGAATTCGCTTACAGATAAAGTAATTTCATCCATTCGTGCGTCTGTCATCTCTTCTTCATACACATAACGGACACCGAGCTCATCTGCTTTATCAAATAGCTCCTGCGTATTTCCGAAACGCTGAATCCCCAACACAAAATAGCTACTATTTTTGTCATGCTCTAGTATTTGCCGAAACATCGTCCCCGATGAAGGCTGAACTTCATAGGAACGCAAATCGAAATGAGCGTCAATATTGATGATTCCCAGAGAAGCCTCTTTTCCAATATGCTTTCGGACACCTACGTAATGACCATACAATGTCTCATGGCCTCCGCCTAAAATAATCGGCGTCATAGCTTTGGAAAAGATTGCAGAGACAGCGTTCCCCAATTCTTCCTGGGCAGCTTCTAGCTCTTCGTTTTGACAAGCAACATTCCCCACATCAACAATCCGTTTCCCTTCCTCCACCTTCCAAGGAAGGCTTGCAAGCGCTTGCCGAATTGCGTTTGGAGCTTTGGCTGCACCTAATCGTCCTTGATTGCGCCTCACTCCCTCTTCACATTCAAACCCAATGATAGCGACTGTGCGATCCTTGGCAGCTTGCAATGTATCCAAATCCGTTATTTCTACAATCTGATGGTAACGAAAACTGCTTCGTCTCTCCGTATGGTCAGTCCGGCCGGTCCACAAATCTGCTGATACATTCTTTGGCAAGCTATTCATCCTTTCTGAACCTTTTGTTTATTGATTATATAATGACAAACTTATTATTTCTAATATATAATTTAAATAAATTGATAGCTTAAAGCTATAAATAAGGGTAGGCGATCCAGTTGGACATCAAACATTTGCACTATTTTGTGACAGTTTGCGATCAGTTGAGCTACTCCAAAGCCGCACAAAAACTGCATATTTCACAGCCTTCCTTAAGTAACGCGATTAAAAATCTGGAGCAAGAAGTCGGCTCTCCACTGCTCGAGAGAAACACGAGAAAAATGGAATTAACGGATGCTGGTAAAATTTTGTATCAGAAATCGTTGGTGCTTCTTTCTCAAATGAACATGTTGAAAAAAGAGATGGAAGAAGTAAAGCTGACCGGAAGCGGAGATCTCATCATCGGCATCATTGAGTCCGTGAAGCACTGGATTCCAAAAGTCATTCGCGGATATCAGGGGCGTTTTCCCTCTATTAACATCAAGCTAATCGAGGTGTTGAGCGGGAAAGCTGTAAAGGAATCACTGCGTAAGTATCATACGCATTTACTCATAACCAACCAATTCACCGATGAAGAAGATATCGAATTATTTCCCCTGTATGATGAGCGCTTAATGCTGGTGCTGCACAAGGATCATCCGCTTGCGCAAAAGGAATCGGTTCGATTGAAAGACTTGGCTAGTGAGCCATTCATCATTAGTACAGAGGGATTTCAGACGAGAGAGGATATTCTAACTGCCTTTTCTTTTGAACAAGTCAACCCGCAAATCAAATTTGAGATTGAGCGATTTGAAACCGCGTTAACGTTAGTGAGGGAGAATCTAGGGGTTACGATTATTCCGGAGAACTATTTGTCCGGATCAACAGATGCTTCGCTTGTTCGGAAAACGATTGATTCGCCTGCGTTGGAGCGGACGGTTTATTTGGCGTATATGAAAAATCGTTATTTGTCCCCGGCGGTGCAAGCTTTTTTGGAGGAGGTTCGGGGGAAGTTTCCATCCCGATGATCGTTACGAAAATGGCTCCATAAATCGATTTCACAATTCTCTCCTCTTTATATATAATTGGGAAAGTCTTGAAAATATTCAAAAGCAGGTGATTCTTTGGTTCAAGTAAGCGATGCTCCCTCTACCTTTTTTGTGTTTCTCCCGATCCTTCTCATCTTATTTTTGAACGTGATTAATATTGTCATCAGTATTTGGGCATACCGTGATGCAAGGAGACGAGGGAACAGCAAGGAGTTCTCCATCATCGTGCTTGTTGCGTTATTATTTTTTCCGATTATAGGGTTGATTGTTTATTTGTTGATTCGGAAAGATAAGTATTGAAAAGTAAGGGATTCTATTTTCCTTACTTTTTTATTTTCTAGGAAAACCACACTCCATAGAAATATCCCCTGGAAGTGAACAATCGGTTGTAACAATGCGTTTAGGAGCTCTTCTTTTCGATAAAAAAAAAGCAGTCGAACAGGGATAACCTTCCTGCTCAACTGCTTGCTAAGAAAATATGATTAGTCTCTCGTTACATTGAGGATCAGATCATTATCAAATCCACCGATTGAGATGTCAGAATAGCACTTGATCATTTCTGTTAGCATCACCTTTGCTTCTAGTCTGGATAGTGGTGCGCCCAGGCATAGGTGGCAGCCCTTTCCAAAGGATAAGTGCTTATTGCTATTAGGTCGATGGATATCGAATTGATCTCCCTGTGCAAAAGTATTCTCATCACGATTGGCAGACCCGAGCCATGCCATGACGATTTCGCCTTTTTTCATCAGACTTCCGAACATATCCGTATCTTCTTGAACCTTGCGCATCAAAACCTGTGCTGGCGGACGGAAGCGCAATACTTCCTCGATCGCTTGATCTACCAGCTGCGGATTCTCTCTTAATTCACGATATACGCCTGGTCGATCCAGTAAAAAGCAGTAGAAAACACTAAACAAGAGCGTACTTGTCGTTACATTTCCGGCAAGCAGCAAGCTGATTGCAATATCAATAATCTCGCGGTCAGTTAGTTTTTGGCCTTTATATTCTGTTTGCGTTAAATCGGAGAGGAAATCTTTTGCCGGATTCTCTCTTTTTTCTTGAATGATCGGAGAGAGATAAACGGCCATTTCCTTCATGATTTCTTCCTTTTTGAGGTTAATATCCTCATACGTTTCGCGGGTTCCGGAAGAGATGAGAACATCGGACCATTGTTTGAACAGCATCCAATCACTGGACGGTACACCGAGCAAATCGGCAATGACAATCACCGGCATCGGGGTTGCGAGATCACCTAAAATTTTGATGCTTTGCTTTTCTTTTACTCCCTCTAGTAAATGACGTGAAATTTCTTGAATACGCGGCTCCCACTCCTGGAGTGTTCTGGTTGAAAATGCCTTTGTATAGAGAGCTCTCCTTTTTCCGTGATCAGGCGGGTCCATCTCTGTAATCCCCTTTTCTTTCAATGCGAGGGAACCAGCGATTCGTTTGCCTGTATCGCTTGAAAAGAGGTGATAATCGGTCAGTACACGCTCTACATCCGAATACAGAAATACGTTCCAAACCTGTTGCTTTTCATCGTAATGTACCGGGCTATTTTTTCTCATTTCTGCATACCACGCGTAGGGTTCGAACTGTTGTTGCAGATTCTCGGCACCTGATATTTCATTAGGGAATACTACTTTATTCATTTCATTCACTCCTTATCTAAATGGGTAAGTAATTGCTACAAGCTGGCTACCCTCGGTATGACTTGATTTCTTCTACCATGGTATCCAGGAGTTTTTCTAGTAACCCAATGTCTGTGTTCGATTCAAAGAAGGAAATGTTGAGGGTTATGCAATCTTGATACGTACTGACTCCAAGCATCAGTCCTGGTGCGTAATAGGCTGGCGATACGATATACGCACCTGCGACTTTCACATCATCGAATGATATCTGACTAGTACCAATCATACCGAAATTTGATAATATTGGTGTGCTGTTTCCATCCGCTACGATTTGTTTTCTTACATCCTGTATGATCTTCAATGTGTGTTGAAACTCAAAATTTTCCACAAAGGCAAACGTATTTACCGCATCATACAGAATCTCTTTGTTATCGCGTTGACTCTTCATGAATTCCGCCACTTCTTTCACCTTATCTGCAAATGTCCCTGTTGTTTGATTCATGGAGGCGTGAACAACGCCGGATAAGTTGTAAATGGCGTCCGCCTTGCCCGTGGGTAAGAATTTTCTTACATTAACCGTCACCATGACTTTGACCTGCTCATCTGGAACATTCTCCATTTGTTGATATAAAGCTCGCATGTAGGCAGCTAATAACACATCATTTACCGTGAACCCTTTTTGTTTAAATCCTTGCGCTAGCTCCAGCCACTCTTCGCGCGGTATTCTGCGAATGGCTTTTTT
>NZ_AKIX01000008.1:0-13918 GCF_000282075.1 Brevibacillus sp. BC25 | reverse complement strand
CCCCAGCCGCAAGCAAAAGACAGCGTTCGCCTGTTTTGTTTTCCTTACGCAGGGGGAGGGGCCTCGATTTACAGGGGATGGGCACAGGCTTTTCCCAGTGATGTTGGAGTTTACCCAGTTCAACTGCCAGGGAGGGAAAACAGAATTGCCGAGCGAGCTTACTCAGATATGGGAGCGCTGGTGGAAGAACTGGCCCAGGTGATTCATCCGTATTTGGATCGCCCGTTTATTTTTTTCGGTCACAGTATGGGAACGCGAATTGCCTTTGAGCTGGCACGTACTGTACGGAGTAAATGGGGGCGTCTTCCGCTTGGCCTCATCGTTTCAGGAGGACGAGCTCCACACTTCCCGGAGCCGAAGCCTATTTACCATTTGCCTGATGATGAATTTGTCGCAGCGCTGCGACGCTTTTCAGGGACACCAGAGGCGATCCTGCAAAGCAAGGAGCTCATGGAGTTGTTCATGCCGCTGTTGCGTGCGGACTTTACCCTCGACGAAACCTATGTGTATGCCGAGGAACCCCCGCTTGATTGCCCGATTGCTACGTATTGCGGGACAGAGGATCAGGAAGCCACGCAGGAAGAAATGGAGGCTTGGGCTAGCCATACAAGTGCCGGATTTACGTTGGAAATGGTAAACGGGGGACATTTTTTCCTGACGACAAACAAAGATGTGCTCTTGCAATCGGTAACCAAAATGATCGGACAGTACCGGAGTGCGGTAGCAGGAAAAGGGGAGCGCTAACGGGATGCAGCATATGCAGCAGGTGCGAATAACCCACTTGTCTGAGATGTCAAAATCAGCTCTGGAGGAATCGTCCTCTTTGCTACTGGCTAAAGGGGAAGTACATATGTGGCTGACGTTTGTGCAAGCATGGGAACACAGTATGCAGGAGCTGGAAGGCGTGCTGTCTGCCGAAGAACTTGATAAACGGGCACGATTTCATTTCCACGCAGACAGGGAACGCTATGTTGTCGCACATGGACTGCTGAGAAGAATGGTTGGACGGTACCAAGGGATTTCTCCTCGCGAGGTTCAATGGGAGTGCAATTCGAACGGGAAACCGTTTTTATGTGGACCAAACAGTGATTCCGACGGACTTTTTTTCAATCTGTCGCATTCGCATGAGCTTGTGGCGGTCGCTTTTTCACGCGATCGCCTTCTCGGCGTTGACGTGGAGCATTTGCGTCACATCCCGGAAATAGAACAGATCATGAGCTACTTTCACCCTGTGGAGCGTGAGGGAATCTTGCGTTTACCTTCTGATGAGCGGCAGCAGGCTTTTTTTGATTGCTGGACACGCAAGGAGGCTTTTGTCAAAGCGACAGGGGAGGGCCTGAGCCGTCCTCTCGATTCTTTTTTCATGGAAAAACAAGATGGCAGCTTCACGGTAAACGGAGATGGAGTCAGGAGCGGGGAGTGGAAAGTTTACGGGTTTACGCCCGCCAGAGGCTATGCGGGAGCAGTTGCAATCGGGACAGGAAGACCGTAAATTGGAGCACGTGAAACGAGAATATTCCATTATACTGATAAACTTTATCGGGTTTAATGACGTTATATAAGCGTGTAAGAATATGGAAATCTTACAGTGAGAAACGAAGAAATCGTGAGAAAACGGAAGATAATCTACCCTATTTTTCCCAAATGTAGAAAAAACAGCTTGCAGATGATATTGACAATGAGAATCACTATCAATATCTTGTTGTTAGACAAACCAACATGATGCGTACAACGGCAAGGCAGTCTCTGCATGATCCGGCTTCGGGCGCAAAGAGTGACCCGCGGTTACACAGGAGGAGGACGGAATGAAAGTAAGTACGGAGTGGTATGAGCAAGCTGCAATATCTTATGAACAGTGTGGTTTTTGGGAGCCGCTGACACTTGGGCAGCAATTGCGCAAATGGGCGGAACAGTACCAGAACAAAGAAGCGCTGGTGGAGGACGAGGAAAGGCTCACTTATCGCGAGCTCGACAGCAAGGTGGATGCGCTTGCTTCCGGTTTTTATCACATGGGAATTCAAAAAGGCGACAATGTAGCCGTCCAGCTTCCAAATCGAATTTCTTTCGTACTGACTTGCTTTGCCCTGTTTCGCATCGGCGCTGTGCCGATTCTCGTATTGCCTGCCCACAGAGAGGCTGAATTGGACGGGATTTTTGCACTCTCGAGGCCAGTTGCCTACATCATTCCAACGACGTTTCTCGGTTTTGATTATACGAAGATGGCAGAAGATTTAGTCAAAAGACATGCATCGGTCAAATTCGTCATGACGGATGGGGACAGCCCGATCGGGAAGAACTTGGCAGAGATAAGCGGACCGCCAATCGAGCTGGAAGCGCCTTCGTACAAAGACACTGCGTTATTGCTGTTGTCTGGCGGTACGACAGGAATACCCAAGCTGATTCCTAGAACCCACGCAGATTACGTCTACAATGCAAAAGCAACCGCAGCCCGTTGCCAACTGACAGAGAAAAGCGTCTATCTCGCAGTTTTGCCGATTGCCCATAATTTCCCTCTGTGCTGCCCAGGTATCTTAGGCACACTGTCCGTTGGCGGTAAGATCGTGCTATGTAAAACTACCAGCTGCGACGAAGCTTTTCCGCTGATTGAGAAAGAGCGCGTGACCATTACCGGCCTCGTGCCTTCGATCGTACAAGTATGGCAGGAAGTGCTGGAATGGGATACAGAAAGCGACCTGTCGAGTCTGGAGGTTCTTCAGGTTGGAGGCTCCATGCTGGATGATAATCTCGCCAGCCGCATCACGCGAGAATGGAAATGCAAGCTCCAGCAAGTATTTGGGATGGCCGAGGGGCTTATCTGCTGCACATCACTGGATGATCCAGAGTCGATCATTACCAGCTGCCAGGGCCGTCCGATTTCCGAAGGGGATGAAGTGCGTATCGTGGATGAGCATGGAAACGATGTCGCGCCAGGTGAATACGGAGAATTGATTGTGCGGGGACCGTATACAATTCGCGGCTACTACAGAGCGGCGGAACAAAACCGCGAGAGCTTTACGCCTGATGGCTTTTATCGCTCTGGCGACAAGGCTAGAATCACGCCAGAAGGAAATATTCAAATCGGTGGACGGATCAAAGAGCAAATCAACCGAGCGGGCGAAAAAATCATGCCGGCTGAAGTAGAAACGTACCTGCGCATGCACCCAGCAATTAAAGACGCGGCGCTGATCACACTTCCCGATCCAGTGTTGGGCGAGAAAAGCTGCGCATTTTTGATCACCGACGACGAAAAGATCAGCCTGGCGGACGTCCATGCCTTCTTCCAGGAAAAAGGGGTGGCACGCTACAAAATGCCGGATCAAATCGAACTCATCGATTTTTGGCCGCTGACCAGCGTTGGAAAAGTCAATAAAGCCAAGCTAAAAGAACTGGCGTTAGCGCCAAAGTCAGAGACGAAGCCAGCGGACATCACCTATCTGGAAGAGACGTTTGCTTTTGCAGGTGATGCGCATATGGCAGCGGCACTGATTGCAGAGCACAGCGGATATGAAAACTACCTGCTCTATGAAAACGGAGATGAGCTGTCGCTAGGAATGGGGATTCATGCGCTTCTCTACGTGGATGGGGAGCAGACGACTTTGACTTATCGGACCGAGACTCTCCGTTTCGACAACAACGAGCTTAGTGAGACGCTCGAAAAAGCAATGGCACAGGTGCCGATTCAAAACTGGCGCGCTTATGGAACCGTCAATTTTGGCATGGCGCGTTATTATCAAGGCTTGCCGCTCATGCCAGAAGAGGATGGCTTGCTCAAGCTGTTTATTCCTGAGGTCGAGCTGCGCTTCAACAAAGGCACGGTCCTATTGAGAGCCTTGCATGAAGAGAAGCGGAGCGAATTCAGCCAACTGCTGCGCGAGCTGTCTATGAACACACAAAGCGAGCGACAGCTGACCCAAAGAGTGGACAAGCCAAAGCTGTCCGTCCCGCAAGCCGATACATACGACGCTGAAGCCTACATGCAAAATGTTGCCGAAGCTGTACGCGAGATACAGGAACGCAAATATCACAAGGTCATCTTGTCACGAAAAATTCCGCTTGATCACGAGTTGGATCTGGTTGCGAGCTATATTGCTGGCAGACGAGTGAATACGCCGGCACGCTCTTTCCTCGTTAGCCTGGATGGTCTCGGTGCGGCTGGTTTTAGTCCGGAGACGGTAGTAGAAGTCGATAGCGACGGATGGGTCAGTACCTTCCCGCTCGCAGGAACACGGGCAAAAGGCAGCAGTGAGGACGAGGCGATCAGGCTCAAAGAAGAGCTGCTGAATGACCCGAAGGAAATTGCCGAGCACGCTGTTTCCGTCAAGCTGGCATTCGAAGAGCTGAAAATCGTTTGCGACTCAACAAGTATCGTCTTGAACGATTTTATGTCAGTAGCTAGCCGAGGAACGGTTCAGCATATCGCTTCTCGCTTGAAAGGGAAACTGAAACAAGAATGCAATTCATGGGATGCCTTCCGCGCATTGTTCCCAGCTGTTACCGCTTCGGGAATCCCGAAAAAAGAATCGATTGAAGCGATTGGCAGATTAGAGACGGTGCCACGAGGTTTGTACAGCGGATGCGTCATGACTTTTGACAGCGACGGTGCCATGGATGCCGCTCTCGTGCTGCGAACGATTTATCAAAAGGACAGCCAAGCTTGGCTGCACGCCGGAGCTGGTGTCGTCGAAATGTCTTTGCCGTCCAGAGAACTGGAAGAAACGCGTGAAAAGCTGAGCAGCTTCTCCAGGCAGCTAATTGGAAAAGAATAGGGGCTTGCACGAGAGAGGAGGGAACGAGGATGTCAAAAATGCTCAATGACAGTCAGACCGCAAGTCCCGCCGCTTCCTTGAGCTATGAGGAGATGAAGAGGCAAATTCAGGCGTTGCTGCCCGCACCTGTCGCGTTTTCCGATGATCAAAACCTGATCGAGCTGGGACTGGATTCCTTGCAAATGATGAGGATGGTCAACAAATGGCGCAAGGAAGGCGCAAAGGTTACGTTTGCTGAGCTGATCGGTGCTCCTACCTTGCGTGATTGGCAGGCGTTGCTACAAAAAAGCAGCTCGTCGCTTCCGCGTGTGGACGAAAGGAAAGCAGATGTGGAAGTACAGGTGAATGTGCCCTTTCCACTCACGGATGTGCAATACGCTTACTGGATTGGACGCCAGGATGATCAGCCTCTCGGAGGAGTCGGGTGCCATGCGTACTTGGAAATAGATGGTGCGGGCGTGGAGCCGGATCGATTGGAAACAGCGTGGGGCAAGCTGCTGATGCACCATCCAATGCTTCGGGCTAGATTTTTGGCAGATGGACAGCAAGAGGTGATGAGTGCCCCGACGGCCACTGGTGTAGTGGTCCATGATCTGCGGTCTTTTTCTGAGGGCGAATTGGCACGGGAGCTAGACCGTATACGAGATCGGTTGTCCCATCGTCGTCTGGCGGTGGAAGCGGGAGAAGTAGCCGGTTTGGAGCTGAGCTTGTTACCAGAAGGCCGCACCCGCATCCATTTTGATCTGGATTTGCTGGTCGCTGACGTACAGAGTCTGCACATCGTATTGCGCGATTTGGCGGCAGCTTATGCACGAGGCAGCAAGCCTCTTGCTCCGACTAACTGGAGCTTTGCCCATTATCTCGGGCAAGAGGCACAACGTCGGGCACAGGATAGACAGGAAGCAGCCCACTATTGGCAGGAACGCCTTTCCACATTGCCGGGAGCGCCAGGGTTGCCACTGAAGGAAAAGCCAGAAATGATCAAGTCGCCTGTTTTTACGCGACGAACGCATTTCATGAACGCAGCCGATTGGGCGCTTTTGCAAAAGCGATCCGCAGCACAGCGGGTCACACCAGCGATGGTACTGTTAACGGCTTATGCAGAAGTACTGGATCGTTGGAGCACCCATTCGCAGTTTCTCATCAACATTCCGCTATTCGATCGCCAAACCGGAGACGCTGGCATCGAAGACGTCGTTGCCGATTTTACCAATCTGCTACTGCTTGCGGTTGATATGCGGGAGCCAACCTCTTTTCTGGCGCGGGTGAGAGCTGTCCAATCGCAGTTTCATCAGGATGTAGCTCATGCGGCGTATTCCGGAGTTCAGTTGCAGCGAGATATGGCTCGTGTCCGTCAGGGAGAGCGGGATTTTGCCCCTGTGGTGTTCGCGTGCAATTTGGGTACGCCACTAATCAATGACGAATGCCGCGACACATTGGGCAAGCTCTCATACATGATTTCGCAAACGCCGCAAGTATGGCTCGATTTCCAGTCGTATGAAATGGACGGCGGGCTCCTGCTGGCGTGGGATGCAGTTGATGAGCTGTTTCCTGACGGGATGCTTGACCAAATGTTCGGTGCTTTTTGCCAGCTGATGGACTCCTTGGTGACGGAGGACAATGACTGGCAAGGTGCATCCGTGCTGCTCCCCGATTTGGAACAGAAGAGGAACAATCAATCTGTAGACGATTCACAACAGCAATTGAATCAATGCTTACACAGTGCCTTTTTTACCTATGCAAAAGAGAATCCACACGAGCTGGCATTAATCGATAGTCATGCATCCATTACTTTTTCGTATGGCGAGTTAGCGACGTACGCGTTGCAGATTGCAGCGTATCTCCAAAAGCAAGGCGTTGAAGCAGGAGAACCTGTGGCAGTCAGCCTGCCGCGCGGAATCGATCAAGTCGCTGCGGTCCTTGGTATCGAGGCACGAGGAGCATGCTACGTCCCGGTTGGAATTGGGCAGCCATCTACAAGGCGTGAGCGCATTCATCAAAAAGCGGGGATTCGCTATGTGCTTACGGATACGGAGCAAGTACAAACACTGGAGTGGCCGGAAAACGCTGTAGTTCTGTCGGTTACAGATGCGTTAAATGTCTCACCGCTGGCTGAACCCGTGCCGATTTCTTTTGACAGTCTTGCCTACATCATCTTTACTTCTGGCTCCACAGGTGAACCAAAAGGGGTAGAAATCAGTCATTCCGGGGCATGGAACACCATTGCAGAGATAAACAGACGCTACGGAATCGGGCATACGGATCGGATTTTGGCGGTTTCCTCGCTTGATTTTGACCTGTCTGTCTATGACCTGTTCGGATTGCTCAGTGTAGGCGGCTCGATTGTACTTATAGGCGAAGAGTTGCGACGGGATGCCGCTCATTGGGCGAGACTGGTGGACCAGCATCATGTGACACTGTGGAACTCCGTGCCCGTGCTGCTCGATATGCTTTTAATAGCTGCGGAGAGCGGACCTTATGAGAGCTTGCCGCTTCGCTTGACCATGCTTTCTGGAGACTGGATCGGCCTCGATTTACCGCAAAGATTGAACCAGCTCGCACCGAACAGCCAGCTTGTGGCGATGGGGGGAGCGACAGAAGCGTCGATCTGGTCCAACTTTTTTGATGTTACGCTGCCATTGCCCGCTCATTGGACATCGATTCCGTACGGTCGACCGCTCGCGAATCAGGCTTATCGGGTTGTCGATGCGCATGGACGTGATTGCCCTGACTGGGTAGAGGGAGAATTGTGGATCGGCGGAGCAGGTGTGGCAGTAGGCTATCGGGGTGATCCAACACTAACCGCAGAACGCTTCGTCAACTGGAACGGTTCGTGCTGGTATCGGACTGGTGATCTCGGGCGTTATTGGCCGGATGGGACCATTGAATTTCTCGGGCGCAAGGACTTCCAGGTGAAAATCAGGGGGCATCGCATCGAGCTGGGTGAAATCGAATCGGCCATGAAGCAGCATCAGGGGATTCGTGATGCGGTAGTGACAGCAGTAGGTGATCCGCGTGAGAACAGGCAGCTGGTTGGATATGTGGTGCCAGAACGGGAAAGCGAATCAGCACTGTTTGATCGTATAGAGGCTGATCCGAAAAAGAGCGAAGAACTGTGGGCAGATGTCATCGATACGGGGCATGTGCAGACCTTGTCGGAGCATTTTGCAAGCATTAGACCGGAAGATGTCACCTCTTTTTGGGCGTACATGGAGCAACTTGCCGTTCGATTCATTTACCGCGCATTGGAGATGGCGGGAGTGAGATTTGAGCAACACGCCACCTATTCCCTCGATGATTTAATGCAGAGCTGCGGGATTCAAGAGCGTTATCGCGGGCTGGTCAGACAGTGGCTTCAAACATTGGAGGACGAGGGCTTTGTCCATAAAGACAAATCGGATGTCTACAGCATCACGCAGGCGAGCCTGACTGAACGGTTGGAAAAGTCGCAGGCGCCCGCACCCGCATGGGAACCGCATGCACAAGCTCTTTTGCGTTACTTGGAAAAAGTCAATGACGAGAGTGTTGCGCTTTTGCGTGGTGAGTTTGACCCGTTGGCCCATTTCTTCTCGGAGGAAGTAAGTCTGACTCCGAATGATCTGATGCAGACACTCCCTGGCGCAAAGCATCGTGACAGCGCAGCGCTGGCGCTGGTCGAAAGGCTGGTACATCGTCTTGGAGAAAGGTCTGAATCGGGACCGATACGTGTGCTGGAAATCGGGGCGAGGAGCCTAGCACTGACGGAATCATTGCTGGCTGTACTCCCGGCAGATGCGACACATTTTACATGCACAGACACCTCAACTTTCTTTACGAATGCAGCTAAAACGAGGTTCCGGGAGTACCCGTTTGTGTACTATCAACTGCTGGATATCAATCAAAGCCCACTATCTCAAGGCTTTGAAGCACACCAGTTCGACGTTGTTATTGCCTCGGATTCCCTGCATCGTGCGAAAAACATCGGGATGGCCCTCTCTCATGTACAAAGCCTTTTGGCTCCGGGAGGCATGCTGGTTTTGCTGGAGATGACCCGCAACAGCCGATTGCAACAAATCAGCACGGCATTTCTCGAAGATGGCTTTACGCATTTCGAAGATGAGCGACGTAATGAACAGCGCCCCTTGTTATCGGTGGAAGCATGGCAACAAGCGTTGCAGCAGCAATCCTTCGCACAAGTGGCAGCTTTCCCAGAACAGAACGATTTTGGTCAGCATGTACTGGTTGCGCAGGCGCCACTTCAAGCCAAGCGCTTCAACGCTGCACAACTATCTGGCTTCTTGAGTCAAAAGCTGCCTGATTACATGGTTCCGACTGCGTTTCTTTTGTTGAACGAACTGCCGCTTTCTGCAAACGGCAAGGTAGATCGGCAAGCACTGCCGACTCCTGACAGCCTGATGAAGGCCAAAGCAGAAAAAGCGTATACAGCTCCAACGACACCAATCGAAACAGCACTTGCGGCTATTTGGTGCCAGCTATTTGAAGTGGATCGGGTAGGTGTCACAGACAACTACTTCGAGCTCGGCGGGGATTCGCTATTGGCAACCAGACTCAGTGCAATGGTTCGCAGCAAGCTTGCGGTAGAGCTGTCGTTAGGGCGCATTTTTGAAAAGCCGACGATTGCCGGACTTGCCCAGCATGTGCAGATGCTTCTGGAGGAAAAAGGAACAGCGTCAGGCTTGCCAGCAATGGTACTGGCTCCACAAGACAGGCATCAGCCTTTCCCGCTAACGGATATCCAGCAAGCCTACTGGGTCGGGCGCAGTGGTGTTTATGCCTTGGGGCATGTCTCCACGCATTGCTATTTCGAAATCGAAGGGCAGCACTTGGACCTGGAGCGAATCAATCGAGCTTGGCAACGATTAATTGACCACCATGAAATGATGCGGGCCGTGATTTTGCCGGATGGCTGGCGTCAGCAGATTTTGGAGCAGGTTCCTGCTTACCGGATCGAGGTCACTGATTTGCGGAACCAATCGGCTGAAGAAGCTGAGTCCGAGCTGCAAGCGATTCGGGAGGAAATGTCCCATCAGGTATTGTCTACGGATGTATGGCCGTTGTTTGAGGTGCGCGCTTCCCGCTTTGGCGACGAACGGGTTCGCTTGCATATCAGCTTTGACAACCTGATTTTTGACGGATGGAGCATGTTTCATCTCTTGAGCGAGTGGACGAGGCTGTATCATGAGCCTGATGCACCATTGGCACCACTGGATCTAAGCTTCCGCGATTATGTCCTAGCGCAAGAAGCGCTCAAATCTACAGAGCTGTACCAACGCGATCTGGACTATTGGATGTCCCGCCTGCCAGATTTGCCGCCAGCACCACAGCTGCCTTTGGCGAAAAATCCTGACACGATTACCGTGCAGCGATTCCATCGTTTGGAAGCCAGAATCAATCGCCAAGCATGGCAGCGGCTCAAAAAGCGGACAGCAGAGGTCGGTCTGACGCCTTCCGGGATACTGCTGACAGCGTATGCCGAAACCCTCGGTACATGGAGCAAGAGTTCGCGTTTTACGATCAACCTGACGCAATTCAATCGATTGCCCTTGCACGCGCAAGTAGGCGAAATCGTGGGTGACTTCACTACGTTGACCTTGCTGGCAGTCGAGTTGTCCGCTGGCGAGACGATTTTGGAACGCGGCAGGAATTTACAGCAGCAGCTATGGCGCGATTTGGACCATCCTTATGTGGGCGGAGTTCAAGTCCAGCGTGAATTGGCGAAGCAAACAGGAGAGCACAACGGTGTGGCCATGCCGATTGTCTTTACGAGCGCATTGGGTGTAGAGCAGTGGAGTGGGTCTGACTCCGATGGCAAATGGCTGGGCAAGCTCGTTTACAACATCACGCAGACGCCGCAGGTATGGATGGACCATCAAGTGGTTGAGCAAGACGGAGAACTGCTGTTGATCTGGGATGCCGTAGAAGGACTGTTTCCAGAAGGACTCCTTGCTGACATGTTTACAGCCTATTGCGAACTGCTGCATCGACTGACAGAAGAGGATGCGGTATGGCAAGAGTCGGCACCGAACCTGATTGCTGTCCCTCGACTGGATGCAAGAATCGCTGCAAACGATACGGGTGCGCCTATATCCACAGAAACTCTCGTTGGGCTATTTGACAAACAAGCTGCATGCCAAACGGATCAGCCTGCCGTGATCTCTACTCAGCGGACGTTGACCTATGGGGAGCTTGCCGACGCTGCTGACCAAATCGCGAAGTGGCTGCGTTCACAAGGAGTCCAACCGAATACGTTGGTCGCTGTCGTGATGGAAAAAGGCTGGGAGCAGGTCCCAGCCACGCTCGGGATTATGAAGTGCGGGGCCGCTTATTTGCCGATTGACCCGCTACATCCAGAGGAACGACGCTCTCAGCTTTTGCATGATGGACAAGTACAGTTCGTGCTGACGCAGTCTTGGCTGGATGAACGATTGCGCTGGCCTGCGGATGTGGAGCGGCTGATTGTGGACCAGATGATGGCAAGGGATGAGGTAAGCACGGTTGACGCAGTGACACCAGTTGCCGGGCAGCTGGAGGATTTGGCCTATGTCATCTATACATCCGGGTCAACGGGCCTGCCAAAAGGAGTCATGATCGACCATCGAGGCGCGGTCAACACGATTGAAGATATCAATCAACGATTTGCAGTGGGGGCACAAGATCGGGTACTCGCTTTGTCCAATCTGAATTTCGATTTGTCGGTCTATGACATTTTCGGCATGCTTGCCGCGGGTGGAACGATTGTCATGCCGGATGCTGATAAAGCCAAAGATCCTGCACACTGGCTGGAATGGCTGGAAGCTGAGCAGGTGACGGTGTGGAACACAGTTCCGGCGCTGATGCAGATGCTGATCGAATACGCAATGGGGAGAAACCTTCCCTTGCCGCAATCGTTGCGTCTCGTCTTGTTGAGCGGTGATTGGATTCCACTGGATTTGCCAGACAAGATCAAGTCGTTTTTCCCTCACGTTCAGGTGATCGGTTTGGGTGGCGCAACAGAGGCTTCAATCTGGTCAAACCTTTTCAAAATCGAAGACATTGATCCTAGCTGGAAAAGCATTCCGTACGGTCGTCCGATGGTCAATCAGCGCTACCATGTGCTAAACGAATCGATGGGAGATTGCCCCGCTTGGGTGCCAGGACAGCTGTTTATCAGTGGCATTGGGCTTGCCAAAGGCTACTGGAGAGATGAAAACAAGACGAATGAAAAATTCATCACGCATCCACAGACAGGAGAAAGATTGTACCGCACGGGGGATTTGGGCCGTTACTTGCCAGATGGCACGTTGGAGTTTCTCGGTCGGGAAGATTTCCAAGTGAAAATCAGAGGGCATCGGATTGAGCTGGGCGAGATCGAGACGGCATTGAAACGCCATGACGGGCTCAAAGACGTTGTCGTGGCCGTGCCAGATGACGGTGCGGATGAAAAGCGCTTGGTCGGGTATGTGGTGCTGGATCGCGAAAAGGATTCCGCGTTATTCGAAACAGAGCTGGCCGATCCCGCTGCAAGTGCTGCTCGATGGCAGGCGATCAACAGCATGGGTCACGCGCAGGCCGATACCATTCCTGCGAGTGTCGATGTGAAAGACGTCACGCAATTCCTGATGGAGGCTGACCGCGTAAGCACCGCCTACATGTGCCGCACGCTGGAGCATATGGGGATGTTCTCGCAAGTAGGAGAAGGCACTTCAATTGCGGAGCTCATGCATCGTTTTCAGATTCACCCCCGTTATCAGGCTTTGCTTGCGCATTGGCTGGAGGTGCTGGTAGAAGAAGGCTTGCTGGAAAAACAAGCTGCGGGTACGTACGTGAGTCTACGTTCATTGCGTGAAGGTGTGCCGGATGTTGTTCTGTCCGCTTCCTCGCTCCGTACGGAGGCAGCTCGTGAACTCGAAGCCGTTTTCCGCCGAGACTATCCGTTGTTTATTGGTCTGTTAACGGGTGAGCTCGATCCGTTGGAGCTCTTTTTAGCAGACGATGCCTTCTTAACACCTGCTGGATTGAGCCGCTTTGACCTGACACGGGAGTTTTACAGCAGTCTTGCCGGGGCGGTGTTCGGCAGTATCGTAAACCACCATCCGTCTGACAAAACATTGCGGGTGTTAGAGCTTGGCACGAGAGCCGGAAGCTTAACGCAAACGCTGGTGTCCACCTTGCCTGCAGAACGAAGTCGTTATTTATACGTCGACGAATCCTCCTTTTTTACCGACAGGGCAAAGAAGGAGTGGGGAGAGCAGGCTCCGCTTGAATACGGTCATCTTGACATGAACATAGCACCGCTTGCGCAAGGCTATGATCCGCATTCGTTTGACGTCATTGTTGCGGACAATACACTGCATCGCTCTCGTGATATAGGGAAAACGCTGGCGTACTTGAAAGGGCTACTCGCACCTGGGGGGCTTCTGTTCCTGGTCGAGTCGACGCGCAACAGTCGTCTGTTGCTGACCACTGTCGGCTTCTTCGAGGATGGGTTTAGCCATCTGGAGGATGAACGCAAAGCCAATCATCTTCCTCTGCTTACGGCAGAGCAATGGCGAGCGGGCTTGGAAAAACAAGGCTTCGCTAATGTCCTTGCTATTCCGGATAAAACTCAGGTCGCAGAGGCGTTCGAGCGCCATCTGATTGTGGCGCAAGCACCGGAGGCGGTTCGTTTGTTCCAGCCGGAAAAATTGTCCGAAGCCTTGCGGAATAGCTTGCCTGACTACATGGTGCCAAGCGAGTATGTGCTGCTGGATGAACTGCCACTATCCGCCAATGGAAAAGTAGATCGGAAGGCAATCACAAAGCTTGGCAAAAGAAAGGCAAGCATGCCGAAAAAGACGCATGTAGCGCCTTCCAGCGAGCTCGAGGTCAAGCTCGCAAGCGTCTGGGAAGAGGTGCTTGGTGTAGCGGAAATCGGAATCCACGACAGCTTTTTTGCGCGGGGTGGAGACTCATTGCGCGCGATCCAATGCCTCAATCTTTTAAGAGAGAGATACCAAATTGATTTGTCTCTGCAAAGCTTGTTTGAAGCTTCCACGATCTGCACCCTTGCCGAGCTGATCAAGACGAGCACACAGGCAGTGGAAGATCTCGCAGCGGATTTTGACGAGGGGACCATTTAAATAAAGAAAAACCGCAGATGAGAGAGGTGGGCTGCGACTCAGTGGCAGGGGGGG